>CACYDE010000085.1 GCA_902773045.1 uncultured Ruminococcus sp.
GCCTTAAAAATCTCAATATCATCCCTGAACCGATACACGAACAAAAGCTCCTCCATCACATTTTTTCTGATTTGAACATAATCCTCATACACCGACAAAAAGTTTTCCTTTACCATGTATCCTCTTTTAAACTTCGAGTACAGAAATGACAAGCGACTCTCATCAATCCGTGCGAGTTTGACATAAACACTTTTGGGAGGAAAAGGACGATCTTCACTATTCAACCTATCGATTATTCCATCAATAAGCGTTTTATCATAGTCGCTAACTCTTTTTATTATCTCATTTTCCAACTGCTTCTTCTCCACAGTTGAGAAGCGTGGCAACCTATCTACATATTCTGTAATATACTTATTATTATCAGCCAAAAGAAGCGATACTACTTCATCATAGTAATCGATATCAGCAATTCCGAAATATCCATACAACAGTATATTTTCTTTCGCTTTTTCTGCCTTCTCTTCATTCTTAGGCTTAATCCACGGGCAAAGCTCAGTATATTCTTTTAATATACCGGCTGCGTTTCGACGCTTTTCCTTAAACTTCATCCTCTTAAAAACATATGCCTCTCTGTAAACAATCTGTTCAAGATCAGGAACATCTGTAAAAATATTTGTAAATGGATTAGTTGCCAAAAGTTTTAAATACAGACAAACCCGATTCATCTTATTATTGTAGGCATCTTGACTTCGTTTTGTAAATCCGGATTTGTCGGTTCTCATCCTATTTTCAAAATCAATTTGTTTTCGCAAAATTGCGGAAAAATTCAACTTTGGATTGCGAATTTCTTCTAACGAATCGTCAAGAATCTTATTCAAATTGCGGTTAGTAGCCCTCCTTTTACAATGAGAGTACGCTCGCATATCCGAATACTCGATAAAGTGGTCTTTTCTATATATCGTTTGTGCTAATCTTTTTCTTAACTCTCGTAGTATTCGTTCATGCTCGGAAGCAATATACCTATATATATCTTTAGAAGTTGAAAAACCATTTTTTCGCATTTTTTCATTCAAAACATAATGATATACTCCCAATTTTATTTTTTCCACTTTCTCTGAGTAACACCTCTTTAGATAATATGGCAAAATCAACCAGAATAGATTGGCTACCATCTGATCTACGTAATTAATATATGTTTCTATCCAAGATAAATCCGGTTGATACACATTGCGATTTATTTGTTCACGAGTGCGAACAAGCATCTCTTCAATGTCATTATTTTGGCATCGTAATTTCAATAATGGAGCTAACAAAGAATCACTCTGACATAAATTACAAGGTTTAGAGATAGCATTGTTTTCATGCTGCGCAGACTGTAAAAGCAAAGATAACTGAGGATTTTTATACTTCCGTAGCTTAGAATCTTCAACAAATAACGAATCATCACAATTTCTATGACCATATAATAAAAATCTGTAGTTACCATGCAAATACCCTTTTTCAATATTCTCCAATATTTTACGGTCCACAGTCCCCTTACCCATTCGAGAAATAACAATTACAGCAATATCCTCAACATCTTTTTCCGAAAGGTATTCAATCGGATACCACATTTTAAAGAACTCTTTACTTTCCAGAGTATTAAGGAATTTTGTTACTTGTTTATTCATGGAGTTGTATATACTACGAATATTCTCATAATTTTCATCGCTCACTGAGGGGAGTTCGGGCACATTAAGTCTCTTCCTTAAACTTTCTCTAAAATCACTGCCTTTTTTCTTTATTGCCTTATATTCATCTTTTGTCATATTTACCACCAACTTCTCATTTATAAAAAAAGAAATAAAACTTGTTCCATTTCCCCAATTCCCCGATTTCCCCCGAAAAAAGGTTATATATACAGCCTCTTTTTTTCTATGTCGGGGGGGATCATTTAAGCCTGTTGTTCTCAGATTTTCAATCAAAAAATTCGAACACTCTCTCGTTAAAATCCTTCGCTTCATCAAAAGCAGCGTGACCTAATCCGGGATAAATATACAGCTCGCTGCCGGGAATACGCTCGTGCATTTCCTTCGACGCCTGCACGCCTACGATCTTGTCGTCTTCTCCGGCTATTATCAAGGTCGTACAAGCAATGCTGCCGAGCTTGTCGTAAACATCAAATTCGAGTATCGCGTTTGCGTTCACAAGAAATCTGTCGTAGCTTTTCGGCTTGCCGATATTTCCGAGCACAGGATACAGCCACCTGTATTTCCGCAGATACTCCTGCGAATAGCTTCTCTCCATCGTATCGATCATCAGCGTTTTATGGTCGCCTGCCTGCGCCGTCTCTATCTTCCCCGAAACATATTCCCGTACAATTTCGTTTACTCTCGGCGCTGACACAGCGATAACAAGCTTCTCGACAAGCTCGGAGTAATCTATCGCCAAGTACTGCGCGATCATACCGCCCTGCGATACGCCCAGAACACACGCCTTATCTATCCCCAAAGCCGTCAATGCAGCCGCCTGATCCGCTGCCATTTCTTGTATAGAGTAACCCTTCGGCATATCCTTTTTACGGCTGAACATATACACCGTAAACCGATCAAAATATTTGCGGTACGGGTACAGGAGAAAAATCGCCTTCCCCTTTAAAGTAGTAATCCCTTCGGACAGCCCTGGCAGGATAATCAGCTTCTTTTCGCCGCTGCCGCCGTATACGAAATCCATACTTGTATCGCCGATTTTCACGCTTCCGTTTTTTGCATTGCACACCACAGGCATACCCTCCAATGCAACATTTATCACTTCTATTATACAGCAGCTAAATACCGTAAATCAATATTTTCCGGCAGGAAACAACAAATATTCCGTTCCCCATTATCGGATTTTTAACGGCATATATATACTTGTTTTTCGTGGGAAATCGGGGAATCGGGGAAAGCCGCATTTTCAAAAAATAATCGTCAGATAGCGTTTTAAGCCGTCTGACGATATTTTTCGATTATGCTACCCTGCTTTTAGTCTTCTTCAAGCTGTTCATCGCACTTCTAGAGGTCTCCTCGGTCATATCGTCCACCGACGAAACACCGTAACGATTAAGCACAGCATCAATTGCAACTCCTGTTCTCTCTAACTCCCTGTTAATTGTTGAAGTTCTCTCGCTCTGCCCCAACGAGTAAACGACCTCACCATTCTGA
>CACYDE010000086.1 GCA_902773045.1 uncultured Ruminococcus sp.
GCCAGTATGCCTTCGTCCTCCGCCTTGCTCTGCACTTACCGGCATCGTCTCCTTTTGTCCGTCTATTTATTTGGATTGCTATAAAAAGAATTACCGTTCCCTATTTTCACTCAACTGTTTTAGAAGTAATAATTTGTGTATGGTCGATTTTAAAGAAGCTCCGGAAATTATATATGATTTTCTTTTATACATGAGCACTGTTAAAGGAAAATCATCAAGCACGGTCAATGAATATTATCTTGATCTGCGAACCTTTTTTAGATATTTAAAAAAATCACGCGGATTGGTGCCTGATGATGTTGAATTTACGGATATCAAAATTGATGATGTTGATCTTGATCTGGTCAAAACAGTAACTCTTGACGACGCATATAAATATATGTTTTTTTTGCAGCAGGAAAGAAATAATTCGCCCAGGACCAGAAGCCGAAAAGTGTCATCGTTATCATCATATTTTAAATATATTACAAATCGTAAAATGCTGCTTGCAATAAACCCGATAGAAGGTTTGGAAAGTCCCAAATCCGGAAAAAGGCTGCCTCGCTACTTAACGCTTCAGCAATGTTATGATCTTTTAAACGCGGTCGAAGGTCCCTATAAAGAACGCGACTACTGTATTTTAGTTTTGTTTCTCAACTGCGGTATGCGGCTGTCGGAATTATGTTCGATAAACTACAACAGTATTGTTGACGGTCAGCTAAGAATAATCGGTAAAGGCAATAAGGAAAGAAAACTGTATCTGAATGAAGCATGTCTTAATGCAATATCCGACTATATGAAAGTTCGTCCGACAGACGGGATAAAAGACAAATACGCGCTTTTTATCAGCAGGCATAATCAGCGTCTCAGTCCCAAATCGGTTCAGGCAATGGTGAACAAATATCTTGATAAAATCGGTCTTGGCGGTCAGGGATATTCGGTTCACAAATTACGCCATACTGCGGCAACGCTGATGTATCAATACGGAGGCGTTGACATCAGAATATTAAAAGAGATTCTCGGTCATGAGAATCTCGGAACAACAGAAATTTACACCCATCTCTCCGATAATCAAATGAGAGACGCGATACTGTCCAACCCTTTGGCTGATTTAAAAACGGATCCCGATAAAAATCAAAGCTGATGCTTTCCGTAAAAAATTATGTTTTAACGAAAGGAGCTTCCCGGTGAAAATCGTTCATTTGTCTGATCTTCATATAGGAAAAAACGTCAATAGTTTTTCTATGCTGGAAGATCAAAAATTTATTTTTTCAGAGATACTGAATATTATTGATCTGGAAAAGCCCGACGCGGTTCTGATAGCAGGCGATATTTACGACAAATCAATTCCGACTGCCGAGGCTGTTACCCTTTTCGATAATTTGCTTTATTCTATGTCAATGGGTTCTTACGAGACATTTATAACAAGCGGAAATCATGATTCCGCAGAGAGGATAGCATTCGGCTCCAGGATCATGGAAAACAGCGGCATTCACCTATCCCCTGTTTATGACGGTAATGTCAAACCTGTAACATTACAGGATCAATATGGAAACGTTAATTTCTATATGCTCCCTTTCGTGAAGCCTGTTTATGTCAGAAACGTCTTGGATAATGCAAAAAACATAGTTACTTACACCGACGCCGTAAAAGCCGCGATAGAAAATATGAATGTTGACCGATCCGAAAGGAATATATTGATCTGTCATCAATTTGTGACAGGTTCTGAAAAGTCAGGTTCCGAGGAAATTTCAGTTGGAGGTTCGGATAATGTCGATAAAAACGTTTTTGAATCTTTCGACTACACAGCTCTCGGTCATATCCACGGCGCTCAAAATGTTTCTCCCCGCATACGTTACTGCGGCACCCCTCTTAAATATTCGATTTCGGAGGAAAACCACATAAAATCGGTGACTGTTGTTGAAATAGGAGAAAAAGGATCGGAAAATATTATACGCACCGTTCCCCTCACTCCGAAAAGAGATATGAGAACAATCGAAGGAAAATTTTCCGAAATATATAACTCCGATAATGCCACCGAAGATTATGTTGCGGTCGTTCTCACAGATGAAAACGATATCCCGAATGCACCGGGAAAATTAAGAACCCTTTATCCTCATATGATGAGTTTTGAATACAAAAATAAACGAACGCTCCACGAACGTGAAAATTACGGAAAGATCGAAATTGAAAACAAAAGTGAACTTGAACTTTTTGAAGATCTTTACGAAAAGCAAAACGGTTCTCCAATGAGTGGCGTTCAAAGGAAATATATGCAAAATCTGATCGAAGAAATTCTGGAGGAAAAAGATGAGACCTATTAAACTCACAATGTCTGCGTTCGGACCTTATAAATCCACGGAAACTATCGATATGTCCGAACTCGGAAGCAACGGTTTGTACCTCATTACAGGAGACACCGGAGCAGGCAAGACTACAATTTTTGACGCCATAACATTTGCCCTCTACGGAGAAGCCAGCGGAGGAATGCGCGATGGCAGCATGATGCGCTCGAAATATGCCGCCCCTGAAACCGAAACCTTTGTCGAATTGGATTTTGAATATGCAGGAAAAAAATATCGCATAAGAAGAAATCCCACTTATGAAAGAGCGAAAAAAACAGGCGAAGGAACAACAACTCAAAATGCCGACGCAACACTTTGGTTTTTGGATAAAGACGGTAATATTGACAGCGATAAAAAAGTAATCTGCAAAGTCAAGGAGGCGGACCGTAATATTGTTTCCATTATGGGAATCAACTGCGATCAATTTCGTCAGATAGCGATGATAGCACAAGGGGATTTCCGCGAGGTTTTGACTGCGGATACAAAAAAACGCAAGGAAATTTACAGCAAGATCTTCAAGACAGAGAAATATAATCGTATCCAGGAAAAGCTTTCCGGAAATAAAGCTTCGATCGAAAAGAATTGTGAAATAAAAAGACAGGCGGTTGAAACATACATAAAAAGTATTGTTATAAACGAAAGTCACTCTCTGTTTTCCGAATTTGAGGTAGCAAGAAAAAACGGAATAGTAAAGGACATTTCCGAAACAACAAACCGCATCATTGAAAGTGATAAAATACTATTCGAAAAATATCTCTCCGCAGAAAATGACTATGAAAAAATAATTTCCGAAAAAGAAATTTTGATAAAGGATCTTGAAGAGGTCGCTGCTCTTAAATCTCAGTTTGAGAAGATTCTGAACGATGAAAAAATCCAAAGTATCAGGGAAATAAAAGCAAATGAAAAATACGAGGAGGCGAAGTCTTTTTCTCAGAAAATAAAAGACCTTGAAAAAGAAATCAATCTCGCCGAAAACGATCTTGGAAAGTATGATGAATTGGATAAGCAAGGCCGTCTTTCAAAGGAACTTGAATCCAAAATTAACATGACCGGCGCTGAATTGAAAAATAAAGAAGATCACATTCAATCGGCTTTAAACCGGCTTATTCTTTCCAAGCGCTCTCTCGAAGCTTTAAAGGATATAGAATCCAAAATTGTGATCGCCGAAAAACATGCCGAACAAGTCAGAGAAGATAAGCTGAAAATAGACTCTCTTGCGGACGTATACCAAAAATATGCACGATCTTTAAATCATTTAAACAATTTAAAGAATGATCTTGTTATCAAACAAAATCGTGCTTTTGAACTGAAAAACGATTTTTCAAACGCTTGCTGCAAGTATGCGGAACTGAAAAAAAACAGTCTTGAACAACTGAACAATGAGATCAAAAATAATTCGGAAAAATATGAAAAGATACAGCCCGAGCTTGAAAAACTCCGTGGGATCGATGTCAGAAAAATAAATCTGAACAACGAAATATCAGGACTTGAAGCTGATTATCGCCGTACCGAGGGATTAAAAAGATCTTATGGAGAATTAAAAAAGTTAGAAGAGCTATATCGCAAAGCAGACAACGAGTATCGCGAAAAACGTGAGAATTATTATCGTCTCAGAGATGAAGCGGATAAGATCGAACAGGCGTATTACAGCGAACAGGCGGGAATACTTTCCAAAACACTTGAAGACGGGAAGCCCTGCCCTGTCTGCGGATCGCTTCATCACCCCTCACCTGCTTTAATTTCGGAGAAAGCTCCATCAAAAGAACAACTTGATAATTCAAAACATTGTGCTGAAAAGTCACGCAAAGAATCGGACGCTGCGTTAGAAAAAGCGACTAATTCAAAAGGAAAATATGACGGAAAGAAATCAAGTTTTGAATCCGACAGTATAGATATTTTCGGAAGCGAATATTCATTTGAAAATATCGGCAACCTCATTGATTCAAAAATTGAAGCTATCGTCAGCAAAGGAAAAATCAAACGGAATGAACTTAACGAAGAAAATGAAGCTGTCCGAAGAAGGGACAAGCTCGAAGCGGAGAAAGTTCATCTTGAAAATGAAAAAGAGCGTCTTAATAACATGCGTCTCATTATGAATTCCGAGGTCAAAGAGAGCGAAAACATTTCACAAAATGCAAAACAGGATCTCTCTCGTTTTCTCAGGGAATGTAAATCGAGATGCTGTGAGATCGGAGTTGAATTCCAATTCAATTGTTCTCCTGTTAATACTTTTGAGCTTTTCACCGAAATTGATAAAAACATGCTCCAAAAAAAGGAAACGGACGCGAACGAAACCGCATTAAAAGCGGAAGGAGCTTTCAATGCTCTAAAAAAACAAAAAGAACAGGTTTCAAAACTTGAAAGCATTCTTGATACAAAATGTCTTGATATTTTCAAAAAAAGCGTTTCACCGGCTGTTCTCTCTTCCGTGATTTTGGAGGAGACAAAACAAAACGAGAAAAAACTTAGAGACGCCGAAAACTCTCTTTCCGGTCTGCGGGAACAGAAGAAACAAAAGGAGTCCCTTGAAAATGAGATTGAAAAAACAGAAAAGAACATCAACGATCTCAGAATTTCCAAAGAACAGTCGGAAAAGGAGAAAGTCAGATTATCGGCTGATTGCGAAAACATAAAAACGGGATACAAAAAGCTAAGATCGACACTTGCTTTCAGCAGCAAAAAAGAAGCCGAAGACAATATTCTTCGGAAAAAAGAAGAAAAGATCGCCTGCGAGGAGAATATAAACACTTCGCAGAAAGAGCTGGAAAGCATCAAAAAACAACTTCTTGAAATAAGAACCAAGCGTGATGAAATAAAGAAAAATATTGAACGGAAAGACAACGGCGGCGATGTCGAAAAAGAACGCTATTCTCTCAACAAGCTCAGATCACAGAAGAGTGAACTAAGGAAAAGCCTTGATGAAATCAACATCAGGATAAACAGCAACCTCAGCGCGCTTAAACATCTTACCGAAACATCATCGGAGCTTGAAAAACTTGAAGAGGAACTTTCAATGGTAACAGATCTTTATAATACAGCTTCGGGACATATTGTCGGAAAAGAAAAGATCCAGATCGAAACCTATGTTCAGATGCATTACTTTGACAAGATCATCGAACATGCTAACAAACGGCTTTACATAATGAGTAAAAAGCAGTACCGACTTGTCAGAAGAAATAAGGCTGAGAAGAACAACAGTCAATCGGGATTGGATCTTGATATCGTGGATTATTACAACGATTCTGTCAGGAGTGCAAATTCGCTTTCGGGCGGCGAGTCCTTCATGGCCTCTCTGTCGCTTGCTTTGGGTTTATCTGATGAAATAATGGCGAGTTCCGGAGGAATTATGCTTGACTCAATGTTTGTTGATGAAGGTTTCGGTTCTCTCGACAACGAAGCATTGGAATCGGCTCTTTCTGCTCTCAACGACCTGACCGAAGGAAACCGCTTGGTTGGAATCATTTCCCACGTTGAACAGCTGCAAAAAAGAATAGACAAACAGATACTGATAACCAAGGATACAGAAAACGGAAGCAAGACGAAAATTATAACATGATTTTGTTGATGACAGTGATTCCCTTGTTTTAAGGCAACACCGCACAAAGACCGTCTAACGACTTTGCACCGAATCTGCTTGATCTTTTTCCGTCATAGCACACAAAACTCCCTTGAAATACGTCAGTATTCCTGCGGTAGTTTTATGCACTCTGACGAAAAAATTTACTGCGCATCTTCGGCACAATCTCTGTGCGGTATTGCCTTAAATAATACTTTAAGAAATGGATAGTGATTCCGCTTCGGTGGAAAACTATCCATTTTTTGTCAAATACACTCATCGAAAAACACTTACGCTAAATCCCCATAGAAAAAGATATGAGAAAAGAGCGCCCAAAGATTATGTCTTCGGACGCTCTATAGGAAACTATTTGATTATTTGCGTAAGTTAATTCGAAAACTCCTGAGAGATCCATGCTGCGCGGCTTACCATCCAATCGGTGCAGTAATTATACATACCGGTGAAGTCTGCGTTATAGGCAGATGCCGTCGGATCGGTTACCATAGTTTTGCTTTGCTCGTCAAAATGCGCTTTTGTCAAAGATGAATGATCTGCGATCCATCCGCTTGTATTCAGCAGCCAGCCGCTTTTATAATTCATTTCCGCACTATCTTTAATCAAGGAATAATACTTTTCCGAAGTATATATTTCACTGTCAAGTTTATCGCTGCTGTCTTCTCCCGAAAAATGATTGATTGCCGGAACAAACTGCTCAAACCAAACACTTTTTGCAGCTGACATGATTTCGGGATTTTGTGACAATCGGTTAACGATATTATCTGAACCGCCCTTATATTTACACCACCATCCGGTGTAGCTCGTATAATCACTAACGTTTATGTATTTTAATTCCGCATCAACGCCGGCTGCATTTCCCAAAGAATTATCATAATCCCAAACGGGCGACCCGAAGAATTTGTATTGTCCCTCTGCATCGGGTTTATAAACAAAGTACAAACTTGATACACCCGAATCCCAGTTTTTACCAAGCTCATTGATCAAAAACAACTTTGCAAGCGAATTCAGATCTCCGCACGCAGACAAATCGTTTTTATCGGAAGCCGCTGCTGCAAATAATTGGTTGTATTTTTCGGCAACATAATTCTTTACTTCATCGTATCCTGCGTCACCTTTATGAAGCTCAGGGTATTTTATTGTAATTATTCCTCCGTCGGTTTTAACATAATAATCATCGTTATCATTGACACTCGGATCGACAACGCAAAGGAAAGGAAAATCTTTCTTTATTGTACCGTCAGCACTCAGATAATCGGCAGCCTTAATATCGTTTACAAGGGAATTTTTTCCTGCGTCGATTTTTTCACACATCTGATAGGAACCACAGTAATATCCGTTGACATACAAGTCAGTATAACGTGAATCCGAGGCGTACGGAACTCCGACTGCGTCGGAAAGATCGTAAAGAAATCTGTTTCGTGAAAGCGAATCATCCTGATAATTAGCGACAAGGGAATATTTTTTTCCTTCTTTCATACCCGCAACGGATACAGCATTCCGGTAAGTAACATTGTAGGACTTTTTGCTTTTACCCCATGAAGTATTTCCTCTTCCCTTAATTTTCTTTATTGATGTGTTATCAATATTACCGTCGGCATCCAGAATAGCTCCCGTAGCCGCTGCTGTTCGGCTTTTATCCTTATTTTTTCTTTCGTCGTTAAGATAAGCCATTAAGTCAGTACCGTTTCCGTCGACATTATCATTGTTGATAAATATCGCAGCTTCCGCATTGGATTTCATGAACGTAAGCGTAATTGTCTCATCCTTTACATTGACCTCGTATGGATGATTTATTTCATATGTAACTGCCTTGGTGGTATGCGGCTCAATGGAAACTCCGTTAAGGACTACTGCTTCGGAGTAAGCGTTGTAGATATCAACCGTTTCTTCGCCGGCTGATGTAGGAAGAAAGAAATATTTTTCCAAAGGGTTTTCCACCATGAATTTTTCGTCATGTACGCTTTGCCAAAGATGCCATGCCTGCGTATCGTCCGAATCGGATATTGCGTGAACACGCAGCCCCTCTTCGTTTTGAATTGTTGTGGGATTGCCTGTTTTTCCTATTTGGTTGCATCCGCTGATGAAAACTGCGCCGATAGTCAGTATGACAGCTAAAAATAAAGACATGATCCTTTTCATTTTTGACCCTCCCGAAGATACGAACTTTTGAAGTTTCTTATGTTAATTTATATTAATTCTATAACGCTCATCTAAAGTTAATCTGAAGATTCCGCTTTATTTTAAAAGGCAACACCGCACAAAGACCACCTGACGGTTTTGCACCGAATCTGCTTGATCTTTTTCCGTCATAGTACACAAAACCACCTTGAA
>CACYDE010000087.1 GCA_902773045.1 uncultured Ruminococcus sp.
ACAGACGATCCGAAGAACACAGACGATCCGAAGAACACAGACGATCCGAAGAACACAGACGATCCTGATAATCCGAATCCTGGTCCCGAGACACCGACAGATCCTGACAATCCGAATCCCGGTCCCGAGTCACCGACAGATCCTGACAACCCGAACCCCGGTGACGAGACTCCCGAGTCACCGACAGATCCGACTTCCAAGAAGGTTCTCATGGGCGATGTTGACGGAGACGGCGAGATCACAGCTAACGACGCTGTTATGATCCTCAGAGCATCTATCGAGCTTGAAGACTTTGATGATCTCCAGAACTTTGTTGGCGATGTTGACGGAGACGGCGTGATTACAGCTAATGATGCTGTTGAAGTACTCAGAGGCAGCATTGATCTTGTAGAGTTTGAGTGGGTTGATTATCCCGCAGCTGTTTAATTCGTGAATTCATGGTTGAGTGATACTTGCATGCTATTGCTTGACTACATAACGGACGGTCTTTTGACCGTCCGTTTCTTTGTGAGAAGGGAAGAGTATGATAAATAAATTTATAAAACGAGAAGATACATTATTTGAAAAATTAAAAAAGGAATCGCGCCCGATCGTTGTCTATGGAATGGGAAACGGAGCCGATAAAATTTTTGATCTTTGTGAAAAAAAGAATATAATTATAAGCGATATTTTTGCGAGCGACGAATTTGTGAGAGGTCACAGCTTCCGCGGGATAAGAGTTAAAACGTATTCCGAGATCTGTGAACTTTATGAGGATTTTGTTGTTCTTTTGGCATTTGCAGTTTTTAAAGACGATCTGATGGAAAAAATATTAAATATTTCAAAGGAACACAAGCTTTTAGTTCCCGATGTTCCGCTTTTCGGAAGCGGGATTTTTGATTATGATTTTTTGAGCATAAATATTAAAAATATAGAAAAAGCGTATAATATTCTTGCCGATGAAAAATCGAGATCGGTATTTCTTGATGTGATAAATTTCAAGCTCAGCGGAGAACCGTCGTTCCTTTGGAGATGTGAATCCGAAAGGGACGAGGTTTTTGAGAATATTATAAGACTCGGAAAAAATGAAAATTACGTCGATCTCGGAGCTTACGACGGCGATACGATAGCCGAGTTCCTCGGAAATACTGACGGAAGTTTTGAAACGATCACCGCTTTCGAACCCGATCGAAAAAATATGAAGAAGCTTTTAAAAGCGTTCGGCAGCATGGAGAACTGCCGTCTTTTCCCTTACGCTTCATGGGAAAACGACTGCACGATGAATTTCTCGGGGAACGGAGGAAGGATGTCGTGTTTTGATGAAAGAGGAACTCAAGTCGAAGCGCGCGCCGTTGACAGCGTCTGCGAAAAAGCGACCTACATCAAAATGGATGTTGAGGGTGCGGAATACGAGACATTGAACGGCTGCAAAAATATTATTCTCACTCAAAAGCCGGCGCTCGCTGTTTCGGCATACCACAGAGCGGGAGATATTTTTTCGCTTGTCCTTCATATTTCCTCGTTGAATCCCGATTATAAAATATATCTTCGTCACCACAGATATCTCCCTTCGTGGGAAACAAATATCTACGCAGTTTAAGGATTTATGATTTATAGTCTTCAAGCGCGCGCGACATTGCTTTCGCCCCGACAACTTCGACTCCGTTTTCCAGCATTTTTCGGTCAAGCGGAGGAAGATTTTTCGTTTCGACGTCCGTCACTATGAACGGAGTTTTTTCGTCTGTCTCAAAACACGCAACCTTGCCTTCGTAATTTTTGATGATATACGTTCTGTGGACTTCGGCGGAAGCAGGGCGCGAGTCGGCGGCGATTGCGCGGTTGACTGCGAAACATACAGAAATAATCAGAACCGACGTTATGATAAGTTTTTTCATTTGATTCATCTCCTTTTTGTTTTGGAATTATTATTCGGTATGTTCGATAGGTTTATGCTTGGAAATTATGTTATTTTGCACAATTCAATTTCAAAATACGTTTATTTTTGATAAATTAGGATATTTATTTTTTTATCAAAAAATGTTATAATAAACTACAAGCGTAGGTTGGTTTATGAAGGATTTGAAATAAATATTTGCGTGAAACAGATTAAGGAGGATTTGAAGCGTGAGAAAAACTGATATTTCGGGTTATACGGAAGAATCGGAGAAGCCGTCGAAAGATTACGCGGGTGCGGCAGGCTCTGTTATCAAAAACACGTTTTTGACAATTTGGAGAGGATTTCTTACTATTCTTTCCATTCTGTTCGTTGCAGGGATCATTATCGGTGTTTCCATGGTCATTTACGTTGCGGGAATCGCGCGTGAACCCACGGGTATTGATCTCCACAGCGCAAAGCTTAATGAAACAAGTTATATTTATACTTACGATCAAAACGGGAAGGCTAAGCAGTATATGCAGCTTTACACGTCGGAGAACCGCGTAATGGTCAGCTTTGACGATATCCCGGAATATATGAAGCAAGCGATCGTTGCGATCGAGGATAAACGTTTTTATGAACATCACGGCGTTGACTGGTATCGTACTGCGGGCGCTATTTTAAGACTTTCAACGGGCGGTTCTCAGTTCGGTGGTTCGACGTTGACTCAGCAGCTTATAAAGAATATCACAAGCGATAATGACGTCAGCATCACCCGTAAGCTCAAGGAAATTTTCCGTGCGCTTAATGTTGAAAGAGAATTCACAAAAGACGAGATACTTGAATCTTATCTTAACACCGTTAACTTCGGTGGGAACAACAACGGAATACAGGCGGCCGCAACGGCATATTTCAATAAGGACGTGAAGGATCTTACGCTTGCGGAATGTGCTGCTATCGTAGGAATTACGCAGAACCCGAGCCAATATAATCCTCTCTATTTCCCCGATGAAAACAGAGAGAGACGAGAAACCGTTCTGTGGGCGATGTTCGATCAGGGAAAAATCTCCAAGAAAGAATACGACGACGCGCTCGCCGAATCGGCTGCGATGACTTTCGCCGACCCGAACAGCTATATTGAAGAGGAAACAGAGGAAATCGACGAAGAGCAGATCCAGAACTGGTATATCGACACACTTTTCGCAGACCTCAGAGCCGATCTCGCAGAGTATCTTGATATCAGCGAAACGGCGGCTTCCAATAAGATATACACAGAGGGTCTTAAGGTCTACTGTGCGATGGATCTTGCTGTTCAGGAACAGGCTGAACAGACGGTGAGAAACTTCGGCTATTTTGCGCCGGGAGCTTACTCGGATCTTCAATGCGGTTTCGTTATGATGGACTTTGACGGAAAAATCATTTCCATCGTTGGTTCAAACAAAGAAAAAGAGGGTAACCTTGAATGGAGCAGAGCGATCGACTCCGCGCTTCAGCCGGGTTCTACTATCAAGGGTGTTACGGCGTATCCTCTCGCAATAAACAACGGAAATCTATACTTCTCGTCCATCGTTCACGACGTTCCGATGGACAACTGGTTCCAGGATACGGGCGCTCCCGGTCCTAACAACTGGTATTTGAGTTATAATGGAGATATGCTTCTCCCGGAAGCTATCGAGATATCGGCGAATGCGCCTGTTGCCAATGTTCTTCGTGATCTCGTTGACCCCAACGGTGAGGACGGCGTAAGATTTGCTTATGACTATGTTACGAACAAGCTCGGCTGGACTCATCTTGATTTTGACGTTGACTCCCAGAATATGGCAGGTCTTTCGATCGGTGGTTTCCATGGCGGTGCTACGGTAAGAGATATGGCTAAAGCGTATACTCTTCTCGGAAACGGCGGTAAGTCCTACAAGCCGTACACGTATTACTATGTAACAGACGCAGAGGACAATATTATCATCGACAACAGAGAACAGGATCCGATCCAGGCTCTCACGGAAGAGACTGCCGCGATCGTCAACAGGCTTCTCAACTATAACATTCAGACTTCTCACAGTACAAACGCAGGTGAAACAAGGATCGCAGGCTGGGATATTATCGGTAAAACGGGTACTACCGACGCCGACACCAACAGCTGGTTCTGCGGATGTTCACCTTACTGTGCGGCTGCGATCTGGTGCGGATATGATAATCCCGCGACCGTTGCCGATACAACGGTTGCCACGAAGCTCTGGAAAGTTCTTATGGAGCAGTATCTTAACGGTAAGGATCACAAGGAATACGAATTCCCTGCGGATCTTATTGTTGCTCAGTATTGTCCGTATACAGGTCTTCTCGCAAACACAGGCTGCGGCGCAGGACATTACGGATATTATAACAAGAGCAATCTTCCCGAATATTGTTCCTACCATTCGGGATTTAACACACCGTATACAACATGGGGAGAACTTCATTCTCAAAATGCGGAAAACACCGTAAGTATCCAGGCAACTGCTTCCGGTTCCGGAAACTATGACTACAACAACCCCAACCAAAACGGCAACAACGGCAATTACGACGGTTATTATGATTATGATAATTATCATGAAAACAATGACCCGAATGACTATGATGACGGCTATGATGAGCCCGATTATGTCGAGCCGGAGATCCCTGCCGATAACGGCGGAGGAGATGCCGACGGAGGAGACGTTGGCGGAGGAGATGCCGGCGGAGGAGATGTCGGCGGAGGAGACGTCGGCGGAGGAGACGTCGGCGGAGGAGATGCCGGTGGCGGAGACGTCGGCGGAGGAGATGCCGGTGGCGGAAATGCCGGAGGAGGAGACGCCGGTGGAGGCGGAGAAGCCGAATAGCACTCGGAATCCGCTGCTGATGCAGTCTTCGGCACGATTTCCCAAAAATAAAAATTTCAGATTAATTAAACATTCCCCTTGCCGTAGCTGATATGGCAAGGGGATAATTTAAATTCCGAATATTAAAAGTTATATTACAAATATTATTTATTGTCGATCCCGTAAAATGATACATTACTCATTTGATCGACAAATCTTTAAAGAACAAAAAAATAACCGAACGAGGTGAATCATGAAGTTTACAACCGAAAAATATATTGTTCCGAGTACAGACGGAATACATTACCTTAACGGTATAATATATATTCCTATAGGGACTCCCAAAGCCACTGTTCAAATTATTCACGGAATGTCGGAGCATGTAGAGCTTTACGAAGAATTTATGGGAAAGCTTGCAGAAAACGGATATGCTGCATTTATTCACGATCAGCTGGGTCACGGAAAAACAGCGGGAAGCTTGGATGATCTCGGTTTTTTTGCCGAGAAAGACGGCGACGTATTTCTTGTTGACGATGCATTCGCTTTCTCCGAAGATCTGTTGAATTCGTACAGGGGACTGGATCATATTCTTTTTGGTCACAGCATGGGCAGTTTTGCCGCAAGAATATGTGCGGAAAAATATCCTCAAATGGCAGATATGCTTATTATTGAAGGAACAGGCGGACCTCAGAAAGGTGCGTCGTTGGGTATGGCGATCGCAGAATTCGGCAGTCTGATAAAAGGAACAGACCATAGAGCCGATCTGACTCAAAAAGTTTTTTACGATATATATAACCATGAATTCAAAGAAGAGGACAACGACTTTTCGTGGCTGACAAGAGATCGGGAAACTATAGAACGTCACACAAACGATGAGTATTTTAATTTTACCTTTTCATGGAAAGCAATGTATGATCTCATGACGCTTTTGACAAAGTGCAACAGTGACGAATGGTTTGATAATTTCAGAACGGATATTCCGACGCTTATCATTTCGGGCGAAAAAGATCCCGTGGGAGAAAACGGTAAAGGCGTTCTTGAAGTTTTTAAAAGACTTGAGGAAAAAGGAGTTGGGGATCTTTCATTCAAACTTTACGGTGACTGTCGTCATGAGCTTTTGAATGAACTGAACAAGAATGATGTGATGAACGATATTTTGACATGGATCGACAACAGAATTGTGAAATGATCGGGGGCTTACTGCCCGATCGTCTCGCGGTGTAAAATGTACATATTATATTTTTTCTTATTATAAAAATTGGTTCTTTTCGAGTTTTTATGTTTTTGAAGCGATAACCTTTGACTAAGGTTTTTTGGTATGATATAATTGTAGTCGTGAAAGAATAGAAAAAGAATTAATGATTAAGAGAAATACCGCATAGTATTTTACTTTTGCTTTGTTTTGTTTTGTTTGGATTGGGCGGTATTTGGTGTGAAAAGAAAAGGTGTTAAATATGGAAATTTTTTCGGCTGTTACTTTGTGCGGAGGATTGGCTTTTTTCCTCTTTGGAATGCATCTGCTTTCGGGAAGACTTGAAAAAATGGCGGGTGCAAGACTTGAATCTCTCCTGAAAAAGACGAAAAAAAACAGGTTGAGAGGACTTCTTCTCGGCGCGGCGATCACAGTCGGGATACAGTCCTCGTCCGCGGTTACGGTTCTTTTGGTCGGACTGGTCAATTCGGGTATAATGAAACTCGGGCAGTCTGTCCCGGTTATCATGGGTTCGAATGTCGGAACTACTGTTACGGCATGGCTGACAGGTCTTTCGGGAATAGAATCCGATCAGCCTTTTATGCATATTCTTAAACCCGAGTTTTTTTCACCTATCATCGCTTTGCTTGGCGTGATATTTATGATGTCCGTGAAATCCGACAGAAAGAAAAGCGTCGGAACGGTCATGATAGGATTTTCTATTCTTATGGAAGGAATGGAAATGATGAAAGAGGGAGTCGAAGTATTTTCGGAAAACCCGATCTTTCTGAAAATTATCTATGCCTTTAACAATCCGGTCACGGCTGTTCTTGTGGGTCTAATCTTTACGGGACTCATTCAAAGTTCCGCGGCTTCGGTCGGAGTTCTTCAGGCGCTCGCGATGAACGGCTGTGTAACTTGTTCAATGGCGATCCCGATAGTCATGGGTCAGAATATAGGAACATGTCTTGCACCTCTGATTTCATCAAGCAAGGGTGCTAACAAAAATGCCCAGCGCGTTTCCGTGATACATGTAATGTTCAATATTATAGGAACAGCTATATGTTTGTTGATCTATTGTATAGTACGTTATGTTTTTAAGCCGCATTTTTTGGGCGTCAATATAAGCGGATTCGGAATAGCGCTGATCCACAGCGCGTTTAATGTTGTGACGGTCGTTATTCTTTTTCCGTTTTCAAAATTGCTGGAAAAGCTTGCTTACAGGATCGTATCGGATAAAGAAGATTCAGAAAAAGACGAGGTTTACAGTTTCATGGATATGCGTCTTCTTTCGACCCCATCGGTTGCGATCAGCGAGTGCAGCAGCAAATGTAAGGATATGGCGCAGATCGCGGAAAGTACGATCATCGCTTCGATAGGACTTTTGAAGAACTACGATGAAAAAGTTGTCGAAGAAATATTAAAAAACGAAGATATGCTTGACCTTTATGAAGATAAGATAGGAACGTATCTTGTGAAGCTTTCGGGAAAGGAACTTTCCGATCCGGACAGCAGAAGCGTTTCGCGTCAGCTTCATACTATCGGAGATTTTGAACGCATCGGCGATCACGCGGTAAATATTTATCAGACGGCTGAAGAAATGAAAGACAAGCAGATCACGCTTGTTCCCGGGGCGGAACATGACATATCCGTTCTTTTGGATGCGCTTCAGGAAATAGTTTCAAAAACCACAAAGGCTTACGTTGATAACGATATCGAACTTGCGAAAGATGTGGAGCCGCTTGAAGAGACTGTGGACGGACTGATAGAGGCGATAAAAACAAAGCACGTCAAAAGGCGGGCTTCCGGAGACAGCTCGATCGAATTCGGATTTATCCTGGCTGATCTTCTGACCAACTGTGAAAGAGTTTCCGATCACTGTTCGAATATTGCGGTTGCGATCATTGAAACCGCGCAGATGGCATTTGATACTCATAAATATATGGACACTGTCAAACATTCGGGCAACGAAGAGTTTGAAAGCCGATATGAGATGTATAAAAAGAAATATTCTCTCGATCAACAGACAAGGAGTTAAGGTGATCTATGTCACGGATATTTTAACCCAAGAAGTTTTGGTTAAGATTTTTTGATAAAGAGAGCGCTTATTGAATAGGATATTGTTTTCGGCAAATGTTATGTCTTGTCTCTAATTTGACAAGCCGTCAAAATATTGATATAATTATATTAAGGAAGATTATTGTAAGTTCCCTTTATTTGATTTTTGGAAGAGGGTGATTTTTTGAGAAAACTTATGTTTACGCTTTCATGCGTCAATGCGATACTTAATGCTCTTGTTATAGCTATTTTTATGCCGCACGAAGTCATTGCGCTGTATGGTTTGGACGGTTCTGCTTTCAAGTACGGCAGCCGGTGGTTTTATCTCATCCCTCTTGCGATCCCTCTGCTGATCTCGGGTTCTCTTCTGATCGCCGAGAAGTTTTCCTCGAAACAGACGTCAGCCGAAAGTCAGCCGGACAAAACAGATTCGGACGAGATCGAAAACGAAGATACGACTAATGCAATAGACGTTATTCTTACAGGAAACACTCCTCACAGTGATAATCTCGGAATGGTTTTCACGTGGTTCTTTGCGGTTCTCAGCTGGGTCCTCACGGGGATCGCCTTGAACAGTATAGAAAATATCAGCGTTATCATGCCTTCGATAATAGTTATCATGCTAAGCGCAGTGATGATATTTATGACAAGTATCTACAGCAATGCTTCGCCTGATTCCGTCTGCGGAATAAAGCTGTCGTGGCTGAAAGACAATATTGCCGTTCAAAAAAAATCGGGAAGATTTTCAACGTATATGGGGGTTCTCTCCGGAATGCTGGGTGTTTGTCTCGCAGCGTGGTCTCTGGTGGTAGGGAATAATATCCCGAACTGTATCGCAGTTGTAATTCTTGTGATTTTTGCGTTTGTTCTGCCTATATTTTATTCCTACATAATCGAGAAAAGAATAAATAAAAAATGATCGTGAAGAGTTTGTAACAGTCTCTTCACGATTTTTTTTATTGCAATTCATCGTTGTAGTGATACTATAGCAAACCAAACAAATATCCAGACAAGTTCGGCGCGCAGGCGCACGCATGGCTGATGACGAAGTATTGCGGAAATCAGACCGAAAAGATTTAAAGCGTTTTATTAGAATTTAGTATGAGATATCATCGAAAGTTTTTTCTGCATCTGACGCGTTCTGACTCCCACAAGTTTTTCAAGCTCGCTGTCTGCTAGTCTCAGTTTGTCCTGAGTGCTTGAAAGCGCTTTCGAAAAGTTGTTGAACTCGCTTGAAATGTCTTCGAGGAGCTCCCAGACTTCACTGCTGCGTTTTTGAACGGCAAGCGTTTTGAATCCCATCTGAAGACTGTTCAAAAGAGCCGCCATTGTACTCGGCCCGGCAACGTTGACTTTGTAATCTCTCTGGAGAATTTCGATCATGCCTCGGTTGACGACTTCGGAATAAAGTCCTTCAAACGGCAGAAACATTATTGCAAAATCGGTTGTGTGCGGAGGAGATATGTATTTGTCATGAATGTCCTTTGCTTCGTTTTTTATTGTTTTTATCAGAAGCTTTGCGGCATACTCGATCTCTGTCGGATCACCTTTGTCATAGGCGTCCCTGAGAGCGGAGTATGTATCTCCCGGAAATTTTGAATCTATGGGGAGGTAGACGTATTCTCCGTTTTGTGACGGAAGCTTCACGGCGAATTCCACGACGCTGCGTGAGTTGGGTTTGACGTAAGCATTTTCTTCGTATTGTTCCGGGCTGAGGATCTCCCTAAGGATCGCTCCGAGTTGGATCTCGCCCAGAATACCTCGTGTTTTCACATTTGATAGGACCTTTTTAAGATCGCCTACACCCACTGCGAGAGACTGCATTTCGCCAAGTCCTTTGTAGACCTGTTCAAGGCGGTCGTTCACTATCTTAAACGATTCGGTCATTCTTGTATCTATTGTCCGGTTGAGCTTTTCGGTCACAATAGTCCGCATTTCGTCGAGTTTAACGTTATTTTCTTCGCGCAGCTTATCAAGACGCGACTCGACCGTATTTCTTATTTCCGAAAGTTTTCGTTCGTTTTCCGAAGAAAATGTATTCAGGCGTTCTTCAAGATTGATGAGCTGCGCGTTCTGAGCGCTGAGCGAGCCGGATAGACTTTCCGAGAGAAGTTTGCTGAGTGATGAAAAGCTTCCCTGCATGGAGCTTGTCAGTTCGTGGCGCTGCTGACGGTCTTGATTTGAAATTTCGATCCTCAGCTTAGATTGTTGATTGGTCAGACGCTCGTAAATTTCTTTTTGGTGAGAATCATTCTTTTCAACACGCTTAATGATCTCTGTACTGTTTCCGCCGTTTTTCAGAATTTTCAGACATAACAATATCATCACAACAAGATTTGAGATCAAAAGCAGAATAATTATCACCGCTAACGCTGTGTTCATTTCGTCACCCCGTATTATAAAATTATTGTTTTATAAGATAGAAGTAACTATTCAGTATCCCCATTGCTGTTGTAATCAATTGTTCTTAAAATCCATCTTTCAAAAGGTAGATTCGGCAGAGAGGGCGGACAAATCAATCCCGAAAAACCGCATTGTTAAGCCAAAAATTAAGTGACTGTACGAAAAACAAGGCAGTCAAAAGGGCAACAAACAATAATGAAAATATAGGCATACGCCGCTTTGAAGGCGGCGAGGCCAATCACTAATGATTATGTTTCCACCATCTCTATCAACGGTGGATTTCTGAATAGATACAGATAGAATAATATTATTATACATTTCACTCAGGCTTTTGTAAACCGTAAACAAAAAAGAATTATTCCTTTGTTTTTGGCAATACTTAATTTAAAACTAAACGTCAGAAACGGAGGAATATTTTTGCAGTACAATAAGGTCGAAATTTGCGGAGTTAATACCTCTAAATTAAAGGTTCTGAAAGAAAGCGAAAAAAGAGAGCTTTTGAAAATCATGAAAAACGGTTCTTCGAAGGAACGCGCCAAGGCTCGGGAAGAGCTGATAAACGGAAATCTGAGGCTTGTCCTGAGCGTGATCCAGAAGTTCACCAATCGGGGAGAGAATCCCGACGATCTTTTTCAGGTTGGCTGCATAGGTCTGATAAAAGCTATCGACAATTTTGATGATACCCTTGATGTGCGTTTTTCAACCTATGGAGTTCCTATGATAATAGGCGAGATACGCCGTTATCTCCGCGACAGCAATTATATCCGCGTCAGCCGCAGCATCAGAGATACTGCTTACAAGGCAATGCAAGTCAAGGAGGAACTGCAGAACAGGCTCAACCGTGAACCTACCGTGGAGGAGATAGCCAAAGTTCTTGATATCCCGAAGGAAAATGTTGTTCTTGCGCTGGAAGCTATAGTGGAGCCTGTTTCTCTATATGAGCCGGTGTTTTCGGACGGGAACGACACCGTTTACGTGATGGATCAGATAAGCGACAAAAACAACGATCTTGACTGGCTTGAAGAACTTTCGATCAAAGAAGCAATGGAAAATCTTTCGGATCGCGAGAAAAAAATCCTTTCGATGAGGTTTTATATAGGAAAGACTCAAATGGAGGTTGCCAAAGAAATAGGGATCTCTCAGGCTCAGGTCAGCAGGATCGAAAAAGGCGCGATGAAACAGATCAAGAAAAGCTGCCGTTAAGGCAGCGCCGCACGAGGCTTGATCTGTGTTTTCTATGACAGAATCCTTCTTTTTCATACAGGAATTTGCAATATATACAAAAAGTTGAGTAACATTTTCGTAATATTTTAATGTGTATAAATTAAAAATAAACTTGATTATAGCCCTTTATTATGATAAAATTAACAAGGATTAGACTATGGGAAGTGCCGATTGAACCTCGTTTGCAGTCTTTTATTACGGTTTTATGAGGGTATGGATGCGGTATTTGCTCGGTTCTTCCGAATTTTCCGGTTAGGAGATGTTAAAATATGAACTCGACAGAAAAGCAGGAGCTGCAGGTTCTTGCGTGTAAAGCAAGGCTGTACGCTTTAGAAGGTATTTTTAATGCGAAATCCGGTCACCCGGGCGGTTCGTTTTCGGCTGCCGATATTTACACATATCTCTACTACAAAGAGATGAATGTGGATCCTTCCGATCCGAAAAATGCCGACAGAGACAGATTTGTTCTTTCGAAGGGTCATTGCTGCCCGTCTTTGTATGCAATTCTGGCTCTTAAGGGATACTTCTCGATCGAAGAACTTCCCAAACTCAGAAAAGTCGGCGCGATGCTTCAGGGTCACCCCGATATGAAAAGCACTCCCGGAATAGACATGAGCTCCGGTTCGCTCGGTCAGGGAATTTCGGCTGCATGCGGCATGGCTCTCGCAGGAAAGATCGACAACAAAGACTATAAGGTTTATACTCTTCTTGGTGACGGCGAGTGTGAAGAAGGTCAGGTTTGGGAAGCTTTGATGTTTGCTGCGAACAAGAACCTTGACAATCTTTGCGTTATCATA
Source organism: uncultured Ruminococcus sp. (assembly GCA_902773045.1). GTDB lineage: Bacteria > Bacillota > Clostridia > Oscillospirales > Acutalibacteraceae > RUG592. Next base: position 12,364 of record CACYDE010000087.1, read on the forward strand.
GATTCAAACGGTCTTCAGATCGACGGCCCTGTCGAGGAGGTAGGCGGTCTTGAACCTCTTGACAAAAAGCTGGAAGCATTCGGCTTTGAGGTCTTCAAAATGGACGGTCATGACTTTGACAGCATTGAAGCGGCTTTCGATGCCGTTAAAAACGTATCGGGAAAGCCTTCCGCAATTATTGCGAAAACCGTTAAGGGCAAGGGCGTTTCCTACATGGAAAATAAAGTTAACTGGCACGGCGCTGCGCCGAATGCCGAACAGTATGAGATCGGAAGAAAAGAACTTCTCGATCAGCTTGCTGAATTGGGAGGTGCGCTCTGATGGCAGAAAAGGTTGTAAAAGCTACTCGTGAAAGCTTCGGTGAGGCTCTCTGTGAGCTTGCAAAAACAAACGAAGATATAGTTGTTCTCGACGCGGATCTTGCTGCGGCAACCAAAACGTCTATTTTTCAAAAAGCTTATCCGGATCGTTTCTTTGACTGCGGTATCGCGGAGTGTAATATGATCGGTGTTGCTGCAGGTCTTGCTTCGTGCGGAAAGATCCCTTTCGCTGCTTCGTTTGCGATGTTCGCAACCGGAAGAGCATTTGAACAGATCAGAAATACGGTTGCCTATCCTCAGCTTAACGTTAAGATAGCAGGTTCTCATGCCGGTATATCTACCGGAGAAGACGGGGCTACTCACCAGTGTCTCGAAGATATTGCCGTTATGAGAGCGATCCCGAATATGACGGTCATTAACCCTGCGGATCACTATGAAATGCTGGGCGCCGTGAAGGCAGCCGTTGAAATGAACGGTCCCGTTTATATCCGTTTGGGAAGACTGGCGATCGAAAGCGTCAACAATAATGATGATTATAAATTCGAACTCGGAAAAGGCGTGACTCTCCGTGACGGAAAGGACGTAACTATTGTTGCTACAGGTCTTGTGGTTCGCGAAGCTGTGATAGCTGCCGAAAAGCTTGCCGAAAAGGGAATAGACGCTCGCGTTATAAATATTCACACGATCAAGCCTATCGACGAAGAGATCATTCTTAAAGCAGCTCGTGAAACAGGAAAGATCATCACATTCGAAGAACATAATGTTATCGGCGGTCTTGGAGACGCGGTTCTTTCGGTTGTTTCGGAAAAGTGTCCTGTTCCGGTGAAAAAGTGCGGTGTTTATGACAGATTCGGCTATTCGGGTCCCGCTAAAGAACTTCTTGAGATCTTCGGTCTTACTGCTCCGGGAGTTGATCGTGAGGTCAAGGCTTTTTTGGGTAAATAATCAGAACGGAAAGATCCTGAACACCTATCGCTTTTCGGTAGGTGTTCTTGCTTTTTGACGATTATCTGAAATTGTATATTCTCTCATGAATTTCTTGTTATTATGAATAAATATTTGGAATATATTTTGTTGATTAAAACTAATCGTTTTGTTATAATATAAAGTGTCTTTATATTATAATTGTAAATGAGCAATTTGACTATCGGTTATGAGATTTGCTCTTTAATTGTCAAAAACTGTCTTTTGGAAAGATATGATCCTGAATGAAAATTTTAATTAAAAAGTTTTTTATAATCTTGTCGGCGCTGAATATTATCCTGTATTCTTCCGCGTGCAGCAAAGACGAGCCTCACCCGGAGGACGAGATCCTGACGTTCACCCTGTCTTCCGATCCGCTTACGCTGGATCCTCAGATCGCCGATGATACTTCTTCAAATATGCTTATCGTCAATCTGTTTGAAGGTTTGGTTCGAATGGGTGAAAACGGTGAAGTGAAAAACGGAATAGCAAAAAGCTGGGACATTTCCGATGACGGAATGAGCTATACATTTCATCTCTTTGAGGATACAAAATGGAGCAACGGCGCAGATGTGACGGCGAATGATTTTGTTTTTGGGATAAGACGTGCGCTGAATGCCGAAACGAAAGCGGAAAAGGCTTCGGATCTTTTTCTTATCAGAAATGCTTCGGCATACTATAACGGTGAAAAAAATGCCGATGAACTTGGAGTTAAGGCTCTTGATGAACATACCCTTGAAATTTCTCTTGAATATGAGTCAAACGCGCTTCTGACGGTTCTGACCGAACCGGTCGCCATGCCGTGCAATGAGGAGTTTTTTTATTCCGCAAGAGGAAAATACGGAAAAGACGCCGATCTTGTCATAACTGACGGACCGTTCAGGATCCGTGAGAATTACGGCTGGGATCACGATAATTATATTTTTATAAGACGAAGCGATAATTATAAAGCCGCAAACAAAGCCGTTCCGCTTGGCGTGAATTTCACCTACGGTGAACAGCCGTCGGATCCGGTCGATTCACTGCTTTCGAAAGACGTGGATCTGTGCGAGATCTACGGAAATCAGCTTGAACAGGCAAAGGAGAATGAACTCAGTATTATCACCACTGCCAATACTCTTTGGGGGGTTTGCTTTAATACCGATATTACGGCGTTTAAAAATGCAAAGCTGAGAGTAGCGCTGTTCAGTTCTCTGAATCGAGGAAAGCTTCTTCTGAACGCGCCGGAAAGCTACGTGAAAACATCTCAGCTCATTGCGGATTCGGTTCTTTTTGCCGGACGGAATTATCGTGAATATGCAGGGGAATTTAAACTTGAACAGGCTGATAATGTGACTGCGATGTATCATAAAGCGGAGCAGGAGTTGAAAGAAAAAAATATTGAACTAAAATCCACCTACACTATTCTTTATCTCAATGACGAAACATCATCGGAGCTTGTGACGTCGATCATCGAAGATTGGAACAAAACTACAGGTTCTTATTTCAATAAAGAACCGCTCCAAAGAGGCGAGCTTGAGGAAAGAATACGAAAAGGCGACTATGAGGTTGCGATCGCGCCGCTTAACACAGCGGTGGATTCGCCGATGGAGTTTCTTTCGAAGTTCAAAACGGATTCTCCCAATAATTATATAAATTTGAATTACCCGCAATATAACGAGTTCATAGAAAAGGCTCTTTCGGAAAACGGAACGGATTCGATCGAAGCTTTGATGAATGCGGAAAGTTACCTCATCAATTACGGTTATCTGTATCCGCTTTACTATGAAAGCAGGTACTTTGCGTCTGCGGAAAATGTTGAGGGCGCGGTGTTCGGAGTGACGGGGGATTCTATTGATTTTACGGCAGTCAAAAAGCTTTCGGGAGGGTAATGTTATGAGAATAATCGACATATCGACAGAGGCTTTTACTGCGCCGAATTATGATGACGATCCCCAGCCGAAATTTAAATGGTTCAAAAGGATAAAGAACGGCTCGGAATATAATCTTTCCGTTTTCGGAATGACTCCTCACACCGGAACGCATATCGACGCCCCGCTGCACTATTTAAAACAAGGGGAGAGCGTTGACGAATGTTCGCTGGAAAAATGCTATGGGTCATGTACGGTTGTCACTGTGAGCGGGATACTCACGGGCGAGGACATGGACAAGCTTCTTCCTTACTGCAAAAAACGTCTTCTGCTCCACGGAAAAGGGAAGGCGTCTCTTGAACTGAGCGCCGCGAGAGTTCTGACCGAAAACGGTATTATTTTGGTAGGAACGGATTCTGTCTCGATATCCTTTACCGAACAGGAGGACGAAGTCCACCGTGAGCTGCTTGCGAAAGGAACGCTTATCCTGGAAAATCTCAGTCTTGACGACGTTGAAGACGGAAACTATGTTTTATGTGCTTTTCCGCTGAAGCTTGGCGGTCTTGAAGCGTCGCCGGTTCGTGCTGTCCTTATAACAAAGTAAGAGTTATTATAAAAACTATTTATGGCTGACTATATAATTTTATAACCACTATCCACAACTTAAGGCAACACCGCACAAAGACCGTCTAAAGACTTTGCACCGAATCTGCTTGATCTTTTTTCGTCATAGCGCACAAAAATGCCTTGAAATACGGCAGTATTCCTGCGTCGTTTTTATGCACTCTGACGAAAAAATCTACTACGCATCTTCGGCACAATCTCTGTGCGGTATTGCCTTAAGAGAATACGAAGTTCGAATTCAGGAGTTCGGGGACGCAGTCCCCGATAGGCGTGGGCGAAGCCCACAGTCTAAAAGCCCCCTTTCCCTTGAGGGAAAGGGGGTTGGGGGAATGGGTGACGACAATAGCTTTGATCGAAGAATAAGCTCGGATCGACAGAGAACATGCTTAAGTTGTAGACAGTGATTTTATAACTATAAATGAGCAATCTATTAAATAATAATCAAAATGCACAAAGGTTTTATAAAAATGCCCATTTGTAGTTTATAATAGAAATTACATTGTTTTATATATTCGTTAATAAATCGAATTTTAGATAAAGTAAAGAAAAAGAAAAGAAAGAAATTGAGGAGAAAAGAAAATGAAAAAGTATGATGTGTGCGTTTTCGATCTGGACGGAACGCTGATCGACAGCTTAGGCGACCTTGCCGACTGCTGCAATGAGGCTTTGATGCTCCATGAACTTCCTGCCCATCCGATCGATTCCTACAGGAATTTCGTGGGAAGCGGAATAAAGAATCTGATAAAAAGAAGTATGGGCGATAAATCCTGTGACGAAAAGCTGGTGACTTCCGTTTATCGTGCTTTTAATATGTTGTATCGGGAGAAATGTCTGGAGCATACAAGGCCGTACAAGGGAGTTTCTGCGCTCCTCGCTCAGCTAAGGTTTAACGGAATAAAGGTCGCAGTCCTGTCAAACAAGGCTGATAACTTCGCGAAAAAAATAGTGAACGAGCTTTTTGATGACAGCGAGTTTGATCTGGTCTGGGGAAAAAAGGAAAACTTCCCGATAAAGCCTTCTCCCGAATCACTCAACGAGATCATAAAGGAGCTTGGAAGCGTTAAGGAAAGGTGTCTTTACATAGGCGACAGCGACGTTGACGTAATCACCGCGAAAAATGCAGGAGTAGATTTCTGCGGAGTTGAATGGGGATTTCGAGGCGTTGAAGAATTGGTCAGAAACGGCGCAAAGATAACGGTCTCCAAGCCGCATAGTATTTTTGAACTGGTGCAGTGATGAATAATATAAACTACCAAAAGGAACTTGAAAAGAAAATAGATTCTTTCGGAGAACGCGTCCCACGCCTGTTTCTTCACAGCTGCTGCGCGCCTTGCAGCAGCTACGTGATAGAGTATCTATCAAATTATTTCAGCATAACGGTTTTTTACTACAATCCCAATATTTCCCCCGATGAGGAATATTATTTTCGCAGCAGTGAACAGAAGCGTCTGATTTCCGAAATGAAAACAGTATACCCTGTTTCCTACATGGACGAGGAATACAACAGCACCCCTTTTTTTGAATGTTCCAAAGGTTTGGAAAAAGAACCCGAGGGAGGAGCGCGATGCAGAAAATGTTTCGAACTCAGACTCGGCGAAACCGCAAAAAAAGCGGCGTCGCTTGGATTTGACTATTTTGCAACAACTCTTACGATAAGTCCCATGAAAGACGCTCGGCTCATAAATTCGATCGGTGAAGAGATATCGGAAAAATACGGAGTCGAATGGCTGCCCTCGGATTTTAAGAAAAAAGGCGGTTACAAGCGCTCCGTGGAGCTGTCCAAAGTATACGAACTTTACAGACAGAATTACTGTGGGTGTGTATTTTCCAAAGCCGAGAGCTTAAGAAGAGAAAATCGGAACAACTTAAAGT
>CACYDE010000088.1 GCA_902773045.1 uncultured Ruminococcus sp.
CTTTTGCATTTGTCATTCAATCCGATTGCTTGGGGTGGTTTCGTTCGTGTGGCGTTTCTTGTTAATTTTTTGGATTGCTATAATTAATAGAAAACAAAATCCGGAGATTGTTTTTCAAAATACAGACGTTTGTTTTGTAAAAAATAAAACATAATACCATTGGGCATGCAGCGATTTATTCGACAGCACCGTTCACGTTATCGTCTGCTTTATCCCATTACTTACTTAATGAAGGAAGTGATTCTTGAATCAAATCGGCTGAAATTATAATATTTTTAATACATATTATAATTTCAAATTACATTGTCAATAATTTGGCATAAAATTTATGTAAAAAACAATTAACATCTTGTAACAAGGTAGGTGATAAAATGAAAACAAGCGATTTAAAGCATGCCTATGGCGACAAGGTTCCTGTCGAATTTCACAACACACTCATCAAAACACTAAACAAACTGGATGAAATGAAAACACTTGACGGTGAAGCGCGTAAATCCATTCTGTTTGGAGATTCCGAAAACACGCGCGTGATGACCATTCAGCCCAAAAAAACAGGTTGGTTACTGAAGGCTGCTGCGTGTTCTTTAATTTTATCGGTAGGTTTTTTTTCGGTCAGAGCAATTTATCCCACATTGACGGAAAAAACGTACTTTCCCGGGTTCGGTGGAATCGAACAGGAACATTATGCGGGCAGTCAACCTGAAACAGACCATACTTACGATCAGCCTTCACCTGAAGAATCGCAGTCGAAAGAATCCAACCGTGAAATACAGGTAACAGATGTTAGAGAATTAAATCTTGTTCTTCACGGATCGGAATCAGCGCCAGAGGCAGTAAAACTATCAGTCAATTATCTCCCGGAAGGCGTCATTGAGAATCAAGGAAAATACAGTCTTAACGGTAATCATGAGGAAATGTGTTTCACGATCATCGGAACACGAGTTAACGGAACTCAACATTTTTCCGCCCTAAACATTATCGAATGCGAACAGCTTAATGATGAGGGAACAATACTCCTCGCACATGTTGCCGGAGATTGGTTCACAAGAAGATTTTATATTTTGTTTGAAGAAATGGCAGTTTTTGTTGAAGGCTACGTTTCGAATGATGTTCCGGATGATGAGTTGAGAAAAGTGATCGAAAATATTACCGTTGAGGCTTGTTCCGGTGAAGAATCCAATCTCCAGACTTTGACCGCTGCAAACGAGGCGGCACGTAAGGAAGCCGAAGAAAACGCCGAATACGAACCAATCATCGATAACCTCACTAAAGAATACTTTGAAATTTCACTCGGTCAAACACTCGAAATTGACATAGGAAACGTATTCGATAACATCAGCTGCACCGTTGATAAAATCGAAGTTCTTGATAATATTTCAGGTTTGGATGAGAATCACTTCGCACCCCTATGGCGGGATATCAACGATCTGGTCGATGGAAACGGTAATTTTCTTCCCCATGAACGTGAATACTATCATTACGGTGACGGAAAAACGGAAGCGTACCAAACTTTAACGAAAACCAACACAAGCGACAGATGTCTTGTTTACGCCTCGATAACAGTCAGCAACAAATCCGATTTACCCATCGAATACGATTTTAGCGGCTTTGGAATGGTCAGATGTCATTCGGAAAACGGTCGTTTGACATACTACGACGAAATCACAGATGAAAACGTCCCCGAACTTATTGATATCGGACAGGCAAGTTATATTGACAACGACAGCGGATATAACTGTTCATTCAATATCCCTGCTCACAGTTCCAAAACCGTTCATATCGGATACATTGAAGACAAAGATCAGATTGAAAATATGTATCTATTTATGAATGAAGAATATGCGGGAAGCCACATAAATTTTAATCCCCGGCGCTGTACTTTTGTTAAGGGTCAGGATGACTATTATTATTCTTATGCCTGCGTTAAAGTGAAATAAGGTGATCTTAATGGATAAAAACACATTTACGCAGAAGGTTCTCGAAAGCGAAAAAACGCTTTACAGGATATCCTTATCTATACTGAAAAATCCGACCGACTGTGAAGACGCCGTTCAGGAAACGATCTTGACAGCTTACAGCAAGCTCGGCACGTTAAAAAAAGAAGAATATTTTAAAACATGGCTTGTAAGAATACTTATCAACATCTGCAGCAAAACTTTGAGGAAAAGAAAAAGGTTTGTGTCTGTTGAGGAACTTTCCGAGGAAAGTGTCCCCGATTCATCAGTAAGAACGGAAGTGAAAATGGCGCTCGACGCTTTAAAGCCTAAAATACGTATTGTCGTTGTAATGAAGTACATCGAAGGATTCTCGGTCCGCGAGATCAAGGACATATTAAACATCCCGGAAGGAACCGTAAAAAGCCGTCTTTCCGAGGGAAGAAAAAAGCTCGGAATTGAACTTTCCGAAAGCATTACATCAAAAAGGGAGGAGATCTTTTTCGGAAAAACAGAAATACTTTGATAATGTGACAGAACGTAAATCATACACAATTCACTATACCACACATTAACAAAAGAGAGGAATGTTTTCAATTGAAACCATTCCTCTCTTATCTTTTTGATATTTACGCGTCAATGATCTATTCCGTAAAATCTGCATGCGTTTTCCTTTGCATATTTCAAAAGGTCTTCGACCGCCATTTGACGTATTTCGGCGATACGCTTTGCGGTGTAAACGATCAGCGAGCTGTCGTTTCTCTTCCCCCTCATCGGAACGGGCGCTAAGTACGGAGCGTCCGTTTCGAGAAGAAGCCTGTCTATCGGAACTTCTTTTGCGACTTCAACAGGTATCCGCGCATTTTTGAATGTTGTTGTTCCGCCAAGTGAAATACTCATTTTCCCGTTTCTGAAAACCTCTTTCAGCATTTCGACCGAACCGCTGTAGCAGTGAAGAAGACCGAACGGCTGATATTTTTTCAGGTACTCCAGAGTATCTCCGTGCGCTTCACGATCATGAATTATTATCGGCATATTCGTATCGTTTGAAAGCGCAAGCTGTTTTTCGAAGAAGAGCTGCTGTTCCTTTTTCGGAATATCCCAATAATAGTCAAGCCCCACCTCCCCTATCGCGACAACTTTTTCGTGGGTCAGAAGCTCCGATATTTTTGAAATATAATCGTCCGCTTTTAAGATATCCATCTCCGGAACGCTTTCCGGGTGGATTCCGACCGCTGCGTAAAAATGAGGATATTTTTCCGAAAACCCGATCGCTTTCAGCGACGTTTCTATATCCACTCCGTTATTGACTACGGCAAAAACGCCCTTATCCGGAAGTGAAGCCATAACTTCATCACGGTCGCCATCAAATTTTTCATCATCATAGTGAGCGTGCGCGTCAAATATCAATCTTTCCAAAATGCATACCTCTCCCTGAAACTGCAACCGCAGCCGAACGAACCGGCAACGCCGGACGAAAATCGCACACCTACTTTTTGGGTTGGGTGACTTTCTCTCCTGCGTCA
>CACYDE010000089.1 GCA_902773045.1 uncultured Ruminococcus sp.
GGCCATAAGTTTTCTACGCTCTTCTAAGAATGTGGAATAGTCAGAAATATCCATGATTTCAAATCCATCTGGAATGCAATTTTGTTCTAGATTCTTTTTCAGTTCTGCGCTATCCACAATACCACCGTATACCGGGATGCCGGTTTGGCATTGCTCAAACACTGTTGACATGTACTCACATGGCGCAGCATCTGCGATTTTTATATTTATCTCTTGCTGCAAAAAAACATAGTTCGCAATTTGATTATACTGAGCTTGAGGAACACCTTTTTTTGTCAAATAATTTTTTGGGAAAAGATGATGAATGTCCCCACGGTTCTCCAGCATAGATTCGACATCGATTTGTGTTGACAGAAAACCCTTATCATGCGATTTAACTTGAGCAACGAGGAACATATTAAAGTAGGGACTGCTTGCCACAGAAGTGTTCAAACGCTGCAAAAGATTTACTGACCAAAAAGCCTCAGATAATTCTCCGGCTTCGGTAATCTTCAAAAATTCCATGGGATCATCAAAAGATGTGAAGCGTTTCATATCGTAATCAAATGATGATTCTGGAGAAGAAGAGTAACGTCCGGTTAGAATTGTTAACACAATCCAACGACGCACTATGGTTTCAATTGTATTACTGTCAATTCTCCTTTCGCGCAAAGCCAAATATAAAGCATATCCAAAATTCAATACGTTCTGAGAACGAATCAGAGATTTTCGGACAATACCTGCAGAGCGCACTATCATAAGATAGCGCTCATAATTTGTCTGACTTACTGCTTGAAGAACTGCCTCGTGAAGCTGTTGGAAAGACGCTTCTTCTATTTCCATCTTAAATTCACGAGTTTCAAAATCACGACCTGATAACAAGCTGACAAGATCCGCCAAACGGCCACGCTTAAACTTATATGTAAAAGCAACCCGCAGAATATCGGTATATGAGGTTTTATAAATTGAAGAGTTTTTTGTCGCAGCCCATTTAATTATTTCAAATTCTTGCCTACATGAAAAATCAGTATCGTTTTTCTTAATATCTTTTAAGTCTTCGGGAGATTCCAGAAGATGACAAAAATAATCAATAGTTTTCCGAGTAATGTTTCCACCAAAGCTTTCATTTGAAGAAATCTTCGACATGGCAAAATCTGCTTGGGACAAAACGACTCCCTTTGAATTAATACGTATAAAAATATCTGTAACACTGTCAATATCCAGATCATCTGCAAGCGTAATAACACCCAAACTGTTATTCTGAATCTCACGCAACTTATTTATTATTTGATTGATTGCAGACATCTGATCAGGGATCTCATTTTTATTGCAATAATCAATAACGAATGAAAAGGTATCGAAAGCCGGTTCTAAAATTGGTGCAATATCCGGTATCCATTTTGTGCTGTTTCGTATGGCGTTATTGGACACTTCGAATTTTTCTTCCAGTGGATTGAACGCAATTGCAATTCGTTTCCACTTATAGTGTTCATCTAACACTTCGTTCCCGACGATCGCAGCAGCCATTGCAGTAATTCTCTGTTGCCCATCAATTAAAACCTTTTTACCGACAGAAGTAGTCCCGTCTTTCAATTTTACGTCTGGATTTTGCCAAACGATGATATATCCTACAGGAAAGCCTTTATATAACGAGTCAATCAAATCCCGGACTTTAGAACTATCCCAGACAAATGGTCGCTGCATTTCCGGAATTGCGATTCCTCCTGTTTTTATACTGGATAACAGAGTATCAACTGTAAAATTATTTACACTGTATCTTGCCATTTTTATTCCCTCTTTGTCTGTTATTTGTTAACGATTATAGTACGCTTTTAACTTTTGGTCACAGATTTGTTCGATAAATATTTTTTCTTCTGTATTCAGTTTTTTCCAAACGGTTGAATCCACTTCGATAATGCCCAGCGTTTTGGTGTGACGCATCATGTTCATATCTTCAAACCGTTTGAAGGGATTTGAAAGGATATTTCGTTCAGCTTCCTTGTCTGTATATCCACCTTTGGCA
>CACYDE010000090.1 GCA_902773045.1 uncultured Ruminococcus sp.
GCCAGTATGCCTTCGTCCTCCGCCTTGCTCTGCACTTACCGGCATCGTCTCCTTTTGTCCGTCTATTTATTTGGATTGCTATAGGATAGTCGTTATCCGGGTGATCTCTTAAATTGAAACAAAAAAACCGTCGGAAAAATCCGACGGCGAAATATCAATCAATCTTCTTCCTCAGGCTCATCATATTCCCAGTTATGCCAAACGTTCTGAACGTCGTCATTATCCTCAAGGTTGTCGAGAAGACGCTGCATTTTAGTTATCTGCTCTTCATCGTCAAGCTTGGTGTAATTTCCCGGAACCATTTCGATCTCTGCCTCAATGAATTTATATCCGAGAGAGGTGAGCGCGTCGTTCACTGAACTGAAATCTTCCGGCTCGGTATAAATTTCAAAAACGCCGTCCTCAACCACAAAATCGGAAGCTCCGTTTTCGAGAGCGTCTTCCATGACCTTATCTTCTTCGAGATCCTCGCTTTCGGTGATGAGGACGCCCTTTCTTTCAAACATAAAAGAAACGCATCCCTGAGTTCCGAGGTTTCCGCCAAATTTATCAAAATAATGGCGAACCTCACCTGCGGTTCTGTTTCTGTTGTCGGTCAGAGTTTCAACAATAACAGCTATTCCTCCCGGACCGTAGCCCTCGTAGGTTATTGCCTCGTATTTTGACTGATCGCTGTCGCTTGCGGCCTTCTTTATGATACGCTCGATATTATCATTGGGAACATTGTTGGCTTTTGCCTTCGCGATACAGTCTCTGAGCTTTGAGTTTACGTTAGGATCGGCGCTTCCGCCTTCTTTTATGGCAACAATAAGCTCTCTTCCGATTTTGGTGAATATCTTAGCTCTTGCACCGTCGTTTTTTGCTTTTTTATTCTTGATGGTGCTCCATTTCGAATGTCCTGACATTCATTATCATTCCTTTCCCTGCGAACACCTCTAAAAACCGCCTGCCGCCAGTTTTCACCACATCTTCATTCGCCATTTTTCTCACGTATACAGCAGTATACATACAAAATTAATGCACGTCCGGCGAATTGATCTGCGTCACTTTAGAACAACATCAGGTTTTAGAACTGCCCATCAATTCTTGCTGCAATCATAATTTCAGCATTATCTTATCAAGTTTAACATATAATTGAATAAATTTCAAGGAGTCTGATAAGATTTCTTGATGATCGGATCGGTGATTTACAATTTGTTCATATTTCAAGAATTACTTATCCTCATTAGATCGGTAATAACCCATTTTCTTTAACGGAACGGAAAGTCTATTCACTAAAATAACCGCTATCACCAGCTTGATAATATCGGGAATAACAAAAGGAAAAACACAGATCCCGAGGATCTCCATTATGCTTTTTGAACCTTTTGCCGCAATAAAGTAAAACCACAAAGTTCCGAGGGCATACGATTCGATCAACCCCACCAACATTCCGATGGCAAGAAAAACAGTCGAATCCTTTTTGATTTTTTTGAACAACGCAATAATAAAAAACGCCGCAAGAAATCCGATCAGATATCCGCCCGTGGGTCCGACTATCACCGCTGCGCCGCTTTTGAAATTTGCAAAAACAGGCAGTCCTACCGCCCCCAAAAAGAGATACGCCGTCATAGACAAAGCGCTTGTTTTTAAATCAAAAAGTCCTGCTATGAGGAACACGGCGAACGTCTGTAGAGTAAACGGAACACCGAACAGCGGGATACTTATCCATGAACATACGGCAATAAGCGCCACCGACATAGCCCCCATAGTAAGGGTAATTAACTTTGGATCAATTTTTTTCTTCTGCATTTTTCCACTGCCTTTACTATTATTTTTTGGAGAACCAACATTCTCCGTCACAGACAGGTACTATTATACAGCATAAGATTTTAGTTGTCAACCTTTTAAAATCAAAATTGGTTGACAATAGATCTTAAAAATTATTCTTTATCAACTCTTCCATATCCTTCGGAAGAGGAGAAGCAATGGTCAAACACTCGCCTGTTATGGGGTGAATGAAGCTTATCTCTCCGCAGTGAAGCGCCTGACGAGAAATATTATCAAGCGAACCGCCGTACATATCGTCACCTGCAAGAGGGTGACCTATGTCAGACATGTGAACTCTTATCTGATGAGTTCTTCCGGTTTCAAGTTCAAACTCCACGAGAGTGTGATATTTTCCGATTTTTATGGGATCATAGCGAGTCACAGCACGCACTCCGCCTTCCCCCACCTCTCTCTGGATAGAATGACCCTCTTTTAAACGTATCGGTGCGTCGATCACCCCCGAGGAACTTATAATCCCTTCACAGACGGCAATATATTTTTTTCTGACCGATTTAGGAAGAAGCGCCGCGGAATAGGCATTCTTCGCCGCAAGAAGCGCGCCCGAAGTATCCCTGTCAAGACGGTTTATCGCACGAAATGTCCAGATCTCGTTTTTGGTTTTCGCATAATATGCCGCTGCATTTGCAAGGGTATCGTCAATATGACCGTGAACCGGGTGAACTGCCATAAACGGAGCTTTATCAAATACGATAACATGATCGTCTTCGTAAATTATTTTTATCGGAAGATTTATCGGAGTAATATCGTTTTCATCATCGGGAAGAGCAATTACTATTTCATCGCCGACATTCAACCGGTCAACAGAACGAATATGAACGCCGTTTCTTGCGATCCCGTTTTCAACAAGTTTAAGCCGGGTCAACAAGGTTGACGAAACACCGCAGCCTCTTCTCAAAAACTCTTTAACAAGTTTTCCGTCATATTCTTCGTTAACTGTAAATTTAATTTTAATTCCCATTTTTTACCTCATTTGACACATCAGACTAACTATAATTATACTCAAAATCGAAAAGATTTACCGTTTAAAGTTTCGCTCAAGCCTTTTCAAAAGCAGACCAAGAAGATTTCCTTCGGGCGCACGCGGTTTTCAAAGGCAGCGATTAAATTCCATGAGCTAAAAACGCCGAGGTGAATCTCATCGATCAACAGCACAATATCATTCCTGAAAGGAGTCTGTTATGTCGGATTATTTAAAAAGAATTTTTCCCGTTTTTCTTTCAGCCGCGCTTTTTGTGACAATATTGACTGTGTGTTTCGTTCGCGAAACCGAAACACAAACGCAGCCGAAAGTGATCCATGAAACGGGTGAAGTGATCTATGATCCCGGAAAAGTTTCCGCAAAAAACCATGTCTTTCACGAAGGCGAAATGAGAGGGATCTGGGTTCCCTATTTCAATCTTTCAAACGGAAGTCCTGTCATGACGGAAAAAGAGTTCAAAGCTCATTTCGACAATATTATCTCCACCTCAAAAGAGCATGGGATAAATACACTTTTCGTTCATGTCCGTTCTCACTGTGACGCAGTCTACCCTTCAGAAATATTTCCTTTTTCGGATATATTCACCGGTTCGGGCGGAAACGATCCGGATTATGATCCGCTTGAATATATGATAACCGAAGCTCACAAGGCAGGTCTTGAATTCCACGCATGGCTCAACCCTTTTCGTATCCTTTCCGACACGGAAAATTCTGTTTTGACAGACAAAAGTCCGTGCTATAAATGGCTTCACGACACAAACATCAAAAATGACCGCAATGTGATAAGCTGCAGCAACGGACTCTATCTCAATCCCTCACGCCCCGAAGCAAGGTCTCTGATAATTGACGGAGTCAGAGAACTGGCGGAAAATTATGATGTTGACGGAATTCATCTTGACGATTATTTTTATATGTTTACGGAAAGCGAATACGACGCCGAAGATTACAGAGAGTATGTCGAAAGCATTGACGAAGCGTCAACACCGCTTTCTCTGACTCAGTGGAGATGCACAAATATAAATATACTCATTTCGGGGATATACGCCGTTATAAAAAATATAGATGACAATATCCTTTTCGGGATCTCCCCCCAAGGAAACATCGAAAATGATATCGATATGGGCGCAGACGTTTATTCATGGTGCAGTCTTTACGGCTATGTGGACTACATAGCGCCTCAAATTTATTTTAACTCCGAAAATCCGCTTCTCCCCTACGAGGATACGGTGGAAGCCTGGAAAAATATTATCACAAACGACAGGATAAAACTATACGTCGGACTTGCGCTCTATAAAGCAGGCAGCGACGAGGACGACGGAACATGGCTTAAATCCGACGATACTATCAGCAGTCAGATAGAGTACTCCAGAAGCGCCGAAACAGACGGATTCATTCTATATTCATGGGAATATCTTGAAAAAAGTCAGACTGCCGCCGAAGTTGCGAATATCGAAAACGTCATTGACGTGGTTTAAGGCAGCGCCGCGAGCGACCGTCTGACGACACCCCAAGGACACGCACCGATGAGTATATTTCAGATCTGATTACGACGTATTGAGGAAAGCAGAGCGAAAAGTTTTTAATTTAACTCGTTGTGCTATAAAAAACAATATTAAAGTTTTGATCCAACTTTTTCAAAAGCACCCCAAGGGCACTCGCCAATGGGCGTTGGCGGTTTCCAAAGGCAGAGCCTTTGGTCGCTGACGCAGAAAATCAGTGTAGAAAATAAACTGCTATCAGCGAAATCAGACTAACTGAGATAAGCGAAAAAATAATAAATCATAAATACAACTTTCCAGGTTCAAGAACAAAGGCAAGAGCATCGCGAATTGCCGGTCAAAAAAGGTGAATTTTTAATAGCACAACGAGTTAAGGCAACACCGCACAAAGACCGTCTAACGATACCCCAAGGGCATTTGCAGCACAATCCAATCAGCCTGCGCCTTGCGGCTTGAC
>CACYDE010000091.1 GCA_902773045.1 uncultured Ruminococcus sp.
CAGTATGCCTTCGTCCTCCGCCTTGCTCTGCACTCACCGGCATCGTCTCCTTTTGTCCGTCTATTTATTTGGATTGCTATAGTATATGGGAAGTTTGAGTTTATAATTAATACGAGCGGATAGTATGTTAACACCGCCGCCCCTTTTGGCGGCTCGATCTCACTCATACGAAGGGACAAATATCGTTTTAAACCGCAAGATCGCGTATTAACCCAAAGTGTATTTTATACCATTAACGGTATTATTGTCAACCCCAACAGAAAATAATCGTTGATTAGTAACAAATTAAAGGTCGGGATATTCCGTCATAGGGTTATACTTCACACCGTCAAGTCGTGTTTCGAAGTGCAGATGCGGACCTGTCGACCAGCCTGTCGTACCGACATAACCGATAAGCTGCCCTTTTCGAACGTAATCGCCGGACGAAACCGTCAGCGATGTCAGGTGAGCGTAAAGCGTAGCTTTTCCGTTTCCGTGGTCGATCATAAGATAATTTCCGTAACCGCCGCCGCAGCCGCAGCTTCCGTCTTTGCCGTAATTATGAGTGCAGTCGGAGTTTGAAAGAACTACGGTTCCCGATTCCGCCGCAACGACCTGCGCGTTCATTATCGTGGCGTCGGAGATGTCAATAGCGCCGTGGTTATATGTATCTCTGTCTTCGTTCCAAACAGAAGACAGTGTGTAATGTCCGGGAACAGGCCAAACGTATCCCGAGGGCTGCGGGTCGGGTTCCGGTTCCGGCTCGGGTTGAGGCTGAGGCTCCGGTTCGGAGCTTGCTGCCGAAGATTCTTCTTCGGAGGAATAATAGATCGGATCGTCATCTTCCTCTTGTGACGATGTTGCGCTGCTTGTTTCATACTTTGACGCAGTCGACGCCGTGGTATCATCGGAAGCTTCGGATGAAGAATTTTCCGATTCCTCCTTCTGTTTTTCGGAAGCCGCTTTTGATTCTTCCGCAGCTTTCTTGCTTTCGGCAATTTTTGCTTCCGCCTCACTTGCGATCCTTGCGTTCCTTTCCTGAGCTTCTTTGTCGGCAAAGTACGCCATGATCTGATCCTCGATCTTCTGCTTTTCGGCGTTTGTCTCGTCGAGGTGATCCTGCGCGCCTGCGTTATCTTCGTAAAGTCCTGCGAGCAGCTTTTCGTTTTCGTTCATCAGCGCCTGCATTTCTGTCTGACGCTCTCCGAGTTTTTCCTGCTCCTCCGCGAGTTCGTTCTTTTTTGAATTCAAAGCTTCTTTTTTCATATCTATTACGGAGATATCGTCCCGAAGCTGATCTATCATTTTCCTGTCCGAATTCGACATGTAAGAAACAAGCTCGATCTTGTCGAGAAAATCGGCAAATGTCTTTGCGCCGAGAATGATCTCGAGCGACGTCGTTTCCCCCGAAAGGTAGATGACCTTAAGGCGCTGTTTCAGCATGTCTATCTTTCCGGAAATATGCGACCGCGAAGTATCTATTTCCGTCTGAAGACTTTCGATCTCGGCGTCAAGCGCAGCGATCTGATCTCTTCCCGAAACGATCTGCTCATTGAGAACCGTGATCTTGTCTATGAGCGCCTTTTTATATTCTTCCTTCTGAGCGATATCGCTTGCAGTCTGATCTATTATCGACTGATATTCCTGAGCCTTTTTGTCAAGTTCTTTCTGTTTCTGTTCGTAGGAAGCGAGGTCGTCCGCAGAACCGATCACTGCGCTTACGCAGCCAATGATAGTAAGAGTCAGACAGCCGGCTGTTATTTTAAGCCAAAGTTTACCACCCAAGGATCTCTCCTCCTTCCATTTTAAGGTATCTTCCGATCGAGATCGCCGCGCCGAGCGCACCGACTGCCATTCCCATCACTATGAATGAGGCTGTCATTCTGAAAGCAACGTCGGAGTAGGCAATTTCGGAAAATGGGATAATAAACTGCACCGCAGTCACAAGCCCCTCATAAAGGAAAGCTATGATTCCCGAAGAGATTATCCCCGAAATGAGTCCGAGAACGATTCCTTCGATAACGAACGGTATTCTGACGAACCAGTCGGTTGCGCCGACCGATTTCATAATGCTGATCTCAAAGCGTCTTGAATACATTGTCATTCTGATCGAATTGCTGATAATGAACAGCGAGATCAAAGCGAGAACTATGACTATCCAAAGTCCTATTTGAGTCACGAGAGTATTCAGACTTGTGAGCTTGCCCGCAACTTCGCTTCGGTCGCTTATTTTGTAAACTCCTTCGACCGCGGAGATATTTTTCACTGTTTCGTCATACTGCGAAAGATCGACCATGGTAACGTGGAACGCGTGGGGGAGAGGGTTGTTTTCTCCCTGAAGCTCGGTGAAAAGATTTCCGAGTTCGTCTCTCAGTTCTTCCATGGCTTCGTCCTTTGAATAGAACTCGCATTCCGAAATATTATCAAGACTGCGTATCTCGGGACCGATCACCATAACGGCGTCAAGCTCCTGAACGTTATCCTCCAGGAAAACCGTGACCCGGTTTTCCCGTCCGACCGAATCGACGGCGCTGTTGACGTTCATTGAAAGAAGAACCGCCGCGCCCGTGATGAGAAGACACGAAACGAGAACGCCGATGGACGCCAGCGACATCATACGGTTGTTCCAGACGTTTTTAACGCCCTCTTTAAGAAGGTAGCCCAGACCTCTCATTCGTCTTCCACCTCCCCCTGAACGATCGCGCGAAGAGCTTCTTCGCTGAGTTCGGCTTCCGAAATGTCGGCAATTTCTTCCGCGATCTCATCGGGGATCTGAGTCAGATCTTCTGTCGAGATCTCGATTGGAACTTCGACCTTTTCTTCGGTTGCTCCGCTGTCGGAAACAACTCGTCCGCTGTTGATCTCGATCACCCTGTTTTTAAATTTATGTACCAGATCATGCTCATGGGTAACGACGATAATAGTTGTTCCCTGTTTGTTGATCTCGTTGAGAAGCTCAATGATCTCAAACGACATTTCCGGGTCGATATTTCCGGTCGGTTCATCTGCGATTATTATTGACGGGTTGTTGACGAGCGCCCGCGCAAGGCTGACTCTCTGCTGCTCGCCGCCGGAAAGTTCCGACGGTCTGCATTTGGCTTTATCTTTCAGTCCGACCAGTCCCAGAATGTAAAGAACTCTCTTTTTCACCGCTCTCGGTCTTGCGCCGATAACTCTCATTGCGAAAGCGACGTTGTCAAAAACGGTCATTTTATCGATCAGACGGAAATCCTGAAAGACGATCCCCATTGTTCTTCTGAGATACGGAACTTTACTGCGTTTCATCGTCGTCGTGTTCACGCCGTTGACGGTGATCTCGCCCGATGAAGGCTGTTCCTCTTTCATGATGAGTTTCAGAAACGTGCTTTTTCCCGCTCCCGAAGCTCCGACAATAAAAACAAATTCACCTTTTTCAATGTCGATGTTGACGTTGTTGAGAGCGTGGGTCCCGTTGGAATAAATTTTGGAAACATTTTTAAAATGTATCATAATTAGCATGCGCCTTTCTTTAAAAAAAGTAAAAAGCACAGAATGCAAAGGGAATGTAATAATGAAAATATCGTCAGGGTGACTGAATCCTCTCTTACTACACTCCCTAATTTCCTGACTTAGGTGTTAATACTTAACCGGGTTTGCGGTGAGGTACTTCTTAACCATGAGCGCTACTTTAAACACTATAGCGTCCTCAAACTCTCTCAAGTCAAGACCTGTAAGCTTTTTAATTTTTTCGAGTCTGTACACAAGCGTGTTTCTGTGTACGAAAAGTTTTCTTGATGTTTCGGAAACGTTGAGGTTGTTCTCAAAGAATTTCTGGATCGTGAAGAGCGTTTCCTGATCCAGCGATTCGATAGATCCTCTTTTGAAAACCTCGTTTAAGAACATCTGGCAAAGCGTTGTGGGAAGCTGATAAACAAGACGCGCAATTCCGAGATTGTCGTAGCTTGCGATGGTGCGCTCCGTATCAAAGACCTTGCCGACCTCAAGAGCGACCTGAGCCTCCTTGAACGAATGAGCGAGTTCCTTGACCCCGACGACAGCCGTTCCGATCCCGACGATGCAGTGGGTGTAGAATTCGCTCGAAAGCGTGTCAACAATGGAGCTTGCAAGCTTTTCAAGATCTTTTGAATCGATCCCGGATTTAACTTCTTTAACAAGCGCAATGTCTGTTTCGTTGATATTAATAACAAAATCCTTTGACTTGTCCGGGAAAAGGTTCTGAATTACGTCGAAAGCCGAAACATCGGTTTTCGACGTGATCTTTATGAGCATACAAACTCTTGTGACCTCAGAGTTAAAACGAAGTTCTCTCGCTTTGAGATAAATATCACCCGGGAGGATATTGTCAAGGATAACATTCTTAATGAAGTTTCCTCTGTCGTATTTTTCATCATAATACTGTTTGATGCTGCTGAGTGAAACAGCAAGAAGCTGAGCGTACTTCAAAGCCACATCATCGCTTCCCTGAACAAAAACCGCATATTCGGAACGTGAGTTGCTTCCGAACGATTTGAAAGTGTGACCGTTGATAACGAACGGAGCAGATGAACTCAGAGTTTCGGAAGTAATGCTGTCATTGACTTCTCCTATTCTTCCGAGTTCGCTGCAGGCAATTACTACCGATGTTTCATCAATTACACCGATAGTCCTGTCTATTGCATCACGCATCTGGTGAACTACGCCCTGAAACAATCTGTTAGACATAATAACATCCCTCTTTTTCAATATATTTTTAAATTAATCACGTTAAGCTGCGGATCACCGCAGGATTTGACTCGGCAATTGTTTCAATATTGTAATAAACAATGTGCAAAACAACCGATTATTGATATAATGATACACAATTTTGAAATAAAATGCAACAGTTTACCTACAAAAATATTGAATTTTCCAAAAAAAATTCTTCCGATCAAGTAAAACAACGATCATATAAGGGTATAATTCCAATAATTCACTTGGTAAGTTGATTTATTCAACATTGAATTACTCAAACTTTCCATACTCAAAATTACAATAAATGCAGAGTCTATCGTGGGTTGTCGATGTAAAGAATCTTTTTCGCTGTCGAATCCGAGCTTGTTCTTCAGTCAAAGCTATTGTCGTCACCCATACCCCCGGACCGCCTTTCCCAAATGTCATCAACTTAACGAGAAAACATTTACGTTTTCTAAGTTAATCAAAAAAACAATATAGACTTAATGAGATATTTATTTTTAAGGCAATACCGCACAAAGATTGTGCCGAAGATGCGCAGTATATTTTTTCGTCAGAGTGCATAAAACTACCGCAGGAATACTGACGTATTTCAAGGGAGTTTTGTGTACTATGACGGAAAAAGATCAAGCAGATTCGGTGCAAAGCCGTCAGGCGGTCTTTGTGCGGTGTTGCCTTAA
>CACYDE010000092.1 GCA_902773045.1 uncultured Ruminococcus sp.
CAGTATGCCTTCGTCCTCCGCCTTGCTCTGCACTCACCGGCATCGTCTCCTTTTGTCCGTCTATTTATTTGGATTGCTATAAGTTTGCAGTGCCGGCATATTCACTTATGGCATTTATAGGATTTTTTGCGTCATTATGTCTGCTTTATTTCAGATTGGACAAGTACGAAATTCAATTTACATATTTTCTGAAATTATACGGTATTTCTGTTGGAGCTTGTTTCGTAGGAAGTAAAGCTTTGTTTATTTTGACTCAGCTGCCAGGACTTTTTTCAAGATTTTCCGTACATGAATTAATTCGTATTGTCATACAAAGTGGATTTGTATTCTACGGTGGCTTGTTTGGAGTCATTTTCGCTTTGCTCTACATAACAAAAAAAGATGCAGATCTCAGAAACCGTGTGTTTTGTTTTTTCGTTCCTGCGTTTGCATTGTTTCATGCATTTGGAAGGATAGGGTGTCTGCTCGGCGGGTGCTGCTACGGAAAAGCCCTTGAACCTCATGTGGTTGTTGCCGAAATAATAGAGTTCGGCAGAATACCTGTTCCTCTTTTTGAGTCTATATTTGAATTTATCATGTTTGCTTGCCTTTTATTTATTGAAAAAAAGAATCCACGATGCAATGTTCTAAGAATCTATCTTGTCGGTTATGCCATTTTTAGATTTTCTGATGAATTTTTTCGTGGAGACACGGTAAGAGGTATTTTTTTAGGGCTCTCAACGTCACAGTGGATATCTTTAGCAATTGTGACATATTACATTGTCATGTCGATAAACAAAAAACGTTCACTGCGTAGTTAAACCGTGGAAATACTGTCGTGTTGTATGGTGCAGTAAGTCGATACCGCACGTTGGATTGCGCCGGCTGCGGTGGAAGGATCAAGAGCGACAACAACGATTAGACAAAGGCAACATATCCCCAGAAAAACGAAGTGAACTTACCTAAAAATGCAGACTCGTTCAGGGTCTGCATTTTTGTCTGCCTTTATTTGACTCGGGCGGCGAAGCTGCCAAATTCGGCAGCTGGGTGGCATATTTGCTGATTATTTTCCGAACAATTTGCCTGAAAATCCGGATTCGCGATATGAGTACCCGCTTTGATCGGTGTTTCCTTGGTTTAAAAGTTTCGAACAAAATGAGAAATTTTATTGACATGTATGTGTGAAAAATGTTAAAATCAACTAAACAATACTTTCATTTGTTTGGAGGATTTTATTATGCCAAAGTGGTTAAACGATTCTGTTTTTTATCAGGTCTACCCTCAGTCGTTCTGTGACTCGAACGGTGACGGAATAGGCGATCTTCGGGGACTTATCTCGAAGCTTGATTATATCAATGATCTGGGCTGCAATGCGATCTGGCTCAATCCGGTTTACGATTCGCCCTTTATGGACGCCGGATATGACGTTCGTGATTATTATAAAATAGCGCCGCGCTACGGAACAAATGACGACGCGAAAAAACTTTTTGAAGAGGTTCACAAGCGCAGAATGAAGATTCTGATGGATCTTGTTCCGGGTCATACATCGGATACGAACGGTTGGTTCACTCAAAGCAAACAGCCGGCCAAAAATGAACTTTCCAATCGTTATATCTGGACGGACAGCGTTTGGGAAGCGCCGCCGCAGTATCGTCTTCAATGCGGAATAACCGATCGTGACGGGAATTATCTCGTCAATTATTTCTCTTCGCAGCCCGCTCTCAATTACGGCTTTTATGAAGTTACCCACCCCAACTGGCAGCTTCCTGTCAATCATCCGGACTGTCTGAGAACAGTCGAGGCGATCAAGGATATAATGCGTTTCTGGATGGATATGGGCTGTGACGGTTTCAGAGTCGATATGGCGGATTCTCTCGTGAAGAATGATGATGATAAGATCGCAACCTCCGCAATATGGGCAGGGATCAGAGAGATGATGGACAAGGAGTATCCCGAATGTGCGCTCGTTTCGGAATGGTGTCACCCGATCCGTGCGATAAACAAAGGCGGTTTTCATGCCGACTTTTACCTCGATCACAGAGGAAACGGATATTCCACCGCATTCCGGTATTATAACTATGAAACAGGCGAACAGGAGAGCTTTTTCAGCAAGGAAGGAAAGGGCGACATTATGACGCTTGTCAATGAGTTGGTTCCGAATTACGCTGCGACTAAGGATAACGGATATATAAGCTTCTTTACGTGTAATCATGACAATCCGAGAATGTCCGCTTGGTATGATACTCTTGAACTTAAAATCAATTTTTGCACAATCTTTACGCTCCCCGGAGTTCCGTTCCTTTACTACGGTGATGAGATCGGAATGAGGTATATGTCCGAGCTGACCAGTAAGGAGGGCGGCTTCAGCCGTACCGGTTCACGCACGCCCATGCAGTGGACAAACGAAAAGAACAAAGGGTTCTCGTCTGCCGATGAAGACAAGCTGTATCTGCCTGTTGACAGCCGTGAGGGCGCGCCGACAGTCGAAGATCAGATCAATGACGAAAGCTCGCTTTACAATACGGTCAAGACGATCATAAAGATAAGGAAAGAAAACCCCGAACTTTGCGGAAACGGAGATTTTGAGGTTCTCTTCGCGGAGAAAAACAGGTATCCTTTTATTTTCAGAAGAGGATCGTTTGTAATTGCAGTCAATCCGAGTTCGAATGATGTGACCGTACCTTTTGAAAAGTCGGTTAAAGAGACGGTTTATTCGATCGGAAAAACAACGGTTGAAAACGGAAATATTACGCTTATCGGTCAAAGCTATTGCTTGATGAAAACGGAATAATGCTTTATACTATAGCAATCCAAATAAATAGACGGACAAAAGGAGACGATGCCGGTGAGTGCAGAGCAAGGCGGAGGACGAAGGCATACTG
>CACYDE010000093.1 GCA_902773045.1 uncultured Ruminococcus sp.
CCAGTATGCCTTCGTCCTCCGCCTTGCTCTGCACTCACCGGCATCGTCTCCTTTTGTCCGTCTATTTATTTGGATTGCTATAGTAGAAATAGACAGCTGCTTTGATTTTTCAAACAGCCCATAGTCTCAAATGAATGGATCGAGTCATCCATCAAGCGGTCTTTATTCTTTTTCGGGTCTTTTCGAATTTTCCGAAGAGAATTTCGGAAGGTATTTTTTCAGCGCACGGTTCAAAGGAATTATTAGGATCATTGAGCCTATAACAGCGACTGTCTGATTTATTCCGGAGGTTATCATTTTCGGCGCCGCAGCTGCGAGTGCAGCCTGAAAAGTGCTTCCGCCTATCATAAGTTTGCTCACGCTTTCAAAAATGTATAAACCCCAATATGTAACTGCGCCGCAAATTGCTCCTATCAAATTTCTTTTGAATGAAGTTCCTTTTGAATTTCCCGAGTTTGAAATCAGACCGCAAATCAACGACATGAGAAAGAATCTTATAAAAGTAAGCGGAGCGCTTGAAATATAGACAGGATCAAACAGGTCATAAAGACCGCTTCCGATTCCCGAAGCCAAACCGCCGTAGACCCCTCCGAAAAGCATTCCGGCAAGGAGAATTAAGATATTGCTGACTTTGAGCATTGTCTGACCTGCCGGCGTTGAAATAGGAATTTTCAAAAATGAAGTGGTTACAAATATCATTGCGGCCATTACGCCTACAAGGATATAATTCAAAAGTTTCTTTTGTTTTAATTTCATAGTATCATCGCCTTTTTTTAGTGTGTAATAATTATATACTAATATTGTCATTTTGTAAATGCCATTTTTTGAAAAAATGACAAGTACAGATCGTATCGTCTTGAAGAAGTTGCTGTATTGCCTTAATATTTTAGAAAATTTCTGAAAACCAAAACGTCACAGAGACATCCGCATCTCTGTGACGTTTTCTTCAAGATAAATTTTTGATTACTCGTTTCTCATTACTCTTCTGATCCTGCTTAAAGACTCAGGTGTAATACCAAGATAAGTTGCTATGTGTTTTTGCGGCACTTTGCTTAAAAGTTCAGGGAAATGCTTTTTAAAATGCAGATACCTCTCGGCAGCATTTTCGGTAATAAAGCCATTTTCTCGGTACAACTTATAGCGAAGTGCGTTTTCAAGCAAATCTATCCAAATAGATTTCAGCTTTTCGTTTCCCGATATCAATTCTTTTAATTTACTGACTTCACAAATCATCAGAGTAGATTCTTCGACTGTTTCCCAAACGCAGATGTGTTTATCATATCCCAGCATTCCCTCGTCGAAACACATTCCTCCCGGTTTGACGAAACCTCTCGTAATATCATTTCCGCTTCTGTCTATGTAATAGCTTCTGACGATACCGCTAAGCAGTATCCCGACCGTCTGCGCTTTATCTCCTATATTCTTGATAACCGCAGTTTTTGAATAAACTTTAAACTGTGAAAACTCGACCACACGACTTAATATAACGTAATCAAATTCCAGATCATATTCTGCGGCAAGCTCGTCAAGTCTGTGAATGATGCTTTCTTTGTTCATATTAACGCTCCGCTTGATGTAAGTCGTTCACTATAACCGTACAACAAAATCAAATTCTTGCAACTCCTGTTTCCTTTGCAGCTTTTATTACTGCGTCAGCAACGGTTCTTGCGATCCTTTCGTCAAAAGCGGCAGGGAGGATATATTCCGGAGAAAGCTCCTCATCAGAAACAAGACCTGCGATCGCAAATGAAGCCGCCATTTTCATTTCTTCGTTTATTGTTGAAGCGCGACAGTCAAGCGCACCTCTGAAAATACCGGGGAAAGCGAGAACATTGTTG
Source organism: uncultured Ruminococcus sp. (assembly GCA_902773045.1). Classification (GTDB taxonomy): domain Bacteria; phylum Bacillota; class Clostridia; order Oscillospirales; family Acutalibacteraceae; genus RUG592. Next base: position 1,839 of record CACYDE010000093.1, read on the forward strand.
ATCTGATTCGGAAAATCCGAACGTCCCGTTCCGACGACCGCAGCTCCGGCAGCAATAGCCTTATCCGGCATTATTTCGGGTGTAGGATTGGACATAGCAAAAACGATTGCATTCTCATTCATAGTTTTCACCATATCCTCACTGAGGACATTAGGCGCGGAAACACCGAGGAACATATCCGCACCTTTGACGGCGTCGGAAAGGCTTCCTGTCAGTTTTTCTCTGTTCGTAATTTTTGCGATCTCCTGTTTTACGGGATTGAGGTTCGGGTTACCTTCACAAATAATTCCGGCTCTGTCGACCATCATGACTTTTGACGCGTCGGCTCCCATGTTGATGAGATGCTTTGTGATCGCAACGCCTGCGGCGCCTGCTCCGTTAACAACGATCTTAATATCACCGATTTTTTTCTTGACGATTTTCAACGCGTTTATAAGAGCAGCCCCGACCACAACGGCAGTTCCGTGCTGATCGTCATGAAAAATAGGGATATCACACTTCTCTTTGAGTTTTTTCTCGATTTCAAAACACCTCGGTGCGGAAATATCTTCAAGATTCACGCCGCCGAAGCTTCCCGAGATCATATAGACCGTATTTACGATTTCGTCAACATCCTTGGATTTCACACAGATCGGGAAAGCGTCTACATCGCCGAAAGCCTTGAAGAGCGCACATTTTCCTTCCATAACCGGCATTCCTGCTTCCGGTCCTATGTCACCCAAACCGAGTACAGCTGTTCCGTCTGTCACAACAGCAACAAGATTATGACGGCGAGTAAGTTCATAGCTTTTATCAATATCTTTATTGATTTCAAGGCAGGGCTGAGCGACTCCGGGAGTATAAGCAGTGGAAAGCCCGTGTTTATCGCTGACATCACATCTTGCGACAACTTCGATCTTTCCTTTCCAGTCGTAGTGAAGCTTTAAAGATTCTTCTTTTATATCCATAACAATTCTCCTGTTCGATATTAATTTACAGGATAATTATAACATGTCGATCGGCTAATATCAAGTTTTTTATTTTTAAAAGAGTTTATAACGCTTGAAAAAGAATCAAATAATTGGCAAAAGCTTTCAAGGAGAAAAATAATCTACATGGATCATTAGCTGTATACCCATCAGGAACAAATTTTGATGCAGGCGGTAAAGCCATCCAACTCAAAAAGTCGGTGTGCAATTTTTGTCCTGCGTCGTCGATTTTTAGGTGCGCGTTTCGATAAAAGTTGTTGGCAAGAATTTGATCAGCTGATTACGTGTGCGAATATTGATAAATCAATCGACAAATAAATAATTATATAAATCAATTTTTATAGCAATCCAAATAAATAGACGGACAAAAGGAGACGATGCCGGTAAGTGCAGAGCAAGGCGGAGGACGAAGGCATACTGGC
>CACYDE010000094.1 GCA_902773045.1 uncultured Ruminococcus sp.
ACGTCAGTATTCCTGCGTCCTCTTCCTTGCCATGCGCACCCCTGCATCGCCTCCTTTTGTCCGTCTATTTATTTGGATTGCTATAGAATAAATTACTCACCTGTATTGAGTCCTTTAATGAATCGTTATTTATACTACAAAAGTTGTTCATTTTTTAATTCTCATTTTTTTATTATATCACAAACCTATGTTTTAGTCCACAGCTTGAAAGAAGGAATTTGCGATTTATCTTTTCTTTCCCTCCGAAATTTTAAAGATCATTTATTTTTCAATTTTCTCGTAATTTTATGATCGACCGTTTAATTATAAAAAAGCCGGGCAACAAAAAGTCACCCGACCCGATTCATTGAAAATATATTGTTTATCAGCAGAAATAAACGTCCATCTTACCTTCGATCGTATCGTTGATCACATAGTAAGCAGCCTGATCCTGCGGTTTGAGATAAACCTTAACCGATTTGACCTCGTCTGTGTTGCCCTCAGCAGCAAATGTCTTCTTGACATTTTCAACTACCTCGTTGATTGCAACCTGAACGCCTGAAAACTCAACGTAAACCTCTGTCTGAGCTTCTGTCTTAACTTCTGCTTTAGCAGCTGCTTTCTTAGCGGCAGGCTTCTTCTCGGCTGTCTTAGCAGCAGGCTTCTTTTCCTCGGCAGCGGGAGCTTCAACCTTAGCAGGTTCAGCTTTTACAGCCTCAGCCTTCACAGCTTCAACCTTTGTTTCAACAACGGGAGCAGCCTCTTTTACTTCTTCTTTCACAGCTTTTGCGGCTTTTGTTGATGCCTTTGCAGCTGTAGTTTTCTTAGCAGCAGGTGTCTTTGTTGCCTTTGCCATAATAAATAACCTTCTTTCAATAAACTTTTCTTTAAAACAGGGTTTTATTCGCTATTGCAATTATATACCTTTAAAGTAAAAAAGTCAAATTTTTATGTTCCATAATTTAATTTTCTGTTTTTGGCACTAAAACATGCGAAATTGACCGGACATTTTTATAACAAATTTATACTTCTTTTCAATCAATTAAACCAATATAAAAAATCTGTGATCTGACCCGGTGATATATTATCCCCTTAAATCGCATAATTATTCATCAAAAAATACCCGCATCACCGAAGCCGATGAAGCGAGTATTTTCATTGTTATATAACAAACTATTTATGCGAGCATCATTATTTCAGATAAGTTCCGTCTTCACCGATTTTACCCTTAACAGTGTTGCTGCTTGTATCGAGAACATATACACGAGCGTTTCCTCGGCTGATCTCGTCGGTAGAAAGAGTTCCGTTTGAAACAGTGACTTTTTCACCTGTTACAGCTTCATAGTATACGCCGTTTTCTACATTTTTAAAGGTTGCAGCGCCTGAAACAGCAACGAGAGCATAGCTGTCAACGCTGTCATCTGTGTAACGACGCTTGAACGCAAATGTACCTGTGCAGCCTTCTGTAGAGTACTGACCCTTCTGGAGCGCAGGAACAGCGCGTCTGATCTGATTAAGTCTCTGAAGGTGTTTTGCAAGAGGATAATTCAAAGTTTCAGCAACTTCGCCGCTTGCTTTGTACTCACTGAAATCTGTAGCGGTAACATCGCCCTCAATGTAATCTCCGAAGTACGCACGTCCTGTCTCGGAGAGAGGAATTTTTCCTTCACCGCCGTCGATCACTACGCCTTTCTGGAATTCAACTTCACTTCCGTAGTAAATGCAGGGAATTCCGCGGAATGTGAACATAAGAGAAAGGTTCTCTGCCCACGCTGCAGTACCGCCGTTAAATCTGTTCTTGTCATTAGGCTGAGGACCGTAGTCATGAGAATCAACATAAACAACGTTCCATGTGGAGTCATTGAAATACTTATCTTCTTCAAGAGCAAGATTATATGCGCTTGTAGCCTGGCTGAAATTATAATGAACTGTAAAATCTATAGCTCCCATTCCCGAGAATTGACTGTAATCGGGAGTATGGTAGTTGTTTCCGTCAAGGAATGCATTCTTCGAAGTAGGCTGTGAACTGAAGTTTTTATCGTTGTCGCTCCAATGCTGAAGAGTAAGATCCATATTATTGTTTATGCTGTCTCTGTCAGAGGACGTACTCCATTTTGCAGCATAGCTCGGATCGGTTTCCTTCCATGTGTAGAACTGAACTGATTCGGAAACATGTTCACGATACCAGATCTGACCGTAACGTGTGCAGACCTCGCCGAACATGTAAAATTTAGGATCGTTAGCCATAAGCTGCGGCAGGAACATCTGATTGAGCGAAAGTCGTGAAATGTGTCTTACTGTATCAACACGGAAAGCGTCAACGCCCATATCCATATAGTCGGAATAAATGTCAACCAGTTTTTCCGCAACGGCAGGATTCTCCGTATTAAGGTCAACGCAGTCACCCGCGATCTGAGCGTACTTACATGTCCAGTCATCCCAGTTAAGACTTCTCCAGTGACCGTTGTGGTAATAGTTATTAACATTATAAATATCGCTTGTGGAAACCTTTCCCGTGTCGCCCATGTCGGAAAGAGGACTGTCCGTTGCGTTGTTTGTAGTAACGCCGGTATCCTTCATAATCATGAGTCTCTGGTCGTATTGAACGCCGGACTTCTGAGACCAGTATTCTTCCGCAGATGAAAGTCCGAATGTTTTAAGAAGAGTATCCGTCGGAATCATACATTTCTCTATATCCTCAAGATCCTTGATATCATCATATTCCTTTGTAAAAAGTTCGCAGAACGTTGCTTCACCAAAGTTTCCGGTATGATTCCATACAACGTCCTGAATGATCTTGATGTCTTTCTCATGACAAGCGTCGATAAGATCCTGGAACGTCGCACCGTCGCTCTCATATCTCGGATCTACTTTAGAGAAATCGAAAGCATGATATCCGTGATAATCGTATCCGCTGGCATTCTCAACAACAGGGGTCACCCAAATTGCGCTGAATCCAAGCGCTTTGATATAATCCAGCTTTTCGATAAGACCCTTGAAGTCACCTCTCCACGCAGGATCAGTGTCAGGGTTGTTGTACTCCGCGTCGGCCCAGCAGTGAACGTTATTTCCCGTATCACCGTCATAAAAACGGGTTGTAACCACGAAGTAGATTGAATCTTCACGAAGATCTCCGCGCTGATAATCATTTTCTTTTCCGTGGATCGGATCCTTCGTGTACCACTTGTTTTTATAATACCAATATTCACCGGCGCTTCCTCTTGTAAGCTCGGCTGTGCTGACATCTCCGGTGATAAACTGCATATTTACTTTAGTAATATTATCGAACGAATAAATATACCAGTTATCGCCCATATCGGTGTCTTTACCCATCTTTTTGCCCGGATAGTCGACCTCTATATTTTTAGGCAGGCTGTTCCAATAATAGATGTTAGGCACGCCGTCTTCACAGTAGTAGTGAACCGTTATTCCCGTGCTGCCGTTATCTGCTGCGCTCGTAGTTACTATGGCAAGCGAAGCAATAGTAATCATCGCAAGGATAACAGCCGTTATCTTTTTAATTGTCATAGACCATGTCACCATTCCTTAAAAATCTCACATAAGGCGCACCTTGAACGCATTATTCCCCAACGAGGATCAATGCCCAAGATACGCCCCCTATTCCGTGTTAGTTTGTATTCAAAATACAAACATTAAATCTCATCAAAAAAATCCCTTTATCAGCGTCTGTTAAGATCAACAACGCCTGCAACATGCTGCTGGATTATCGAAGCATCTTTCAGAGTGATCTTTCCGTTGCCGTCGACGTCAATTCTCTTGAGCTGCTCCGGTGTTATACTGATCTTTCCGAGAGCTACAGCCTGAACATTATATACATCTTCAAGCTTAACTTCTCCGTCACCGTTGAAGTCACCCTTAACAGGCTCTTTATTGGTGTCGCTGTCAGTCTGATCATCCGAAGTATCCGTATCCGACTTTGCGTCTTCGGTGTCTGTCGCAGTATCGCTGCCTGTATCCACAGCTGTTTCCGTTTCTGTTTCAGTTGCTGTTTCTGTGTCCGTTTCTGTCTCTGTTGCTGTTTCCGTCTCTGTTTCCGTATCGCTTACAACATCGGAATCCGAGTCAGTCTGTGTATCGATTTCTGTTTCTGTTTCCGTATCGGAAGCCGAATCGATCTCTGTTTCCGTTTCTGTTTCCGTATCGGTGATCACTTCGGTATCGGACTCTGTGTCGATGTCTGTATTGTCGGGATTCTCAACGCTGTCGTATGTATACATAGCCACAACGGTCGTATTCTTTACCGTGTTATTCTGGATAGACATCTTAACCGTATAAGTTCCGATAAGCTCGGCGTCGAAGGCGATCTTATTGCCAAGCTGATAGTAAGCCGTGTTGACCTTCTGACCGTTCGGATCAATTACTTCGGTCTTATAGAAAAGGAGGTTGTTGTTGACCTTACCGCCCGTTCCGTTGACCGTAACAGTTGTTGTTCCGCCCTTTTTGATCTGGGAATTGTTTGCGGGAGAAGCGCTGAGGAAAACAGGCTCTTCCGCATTTTCAGCGTCTTTGATATCCTTGATCACATATTCGATCGACCTGCTGCTGGATTCGCCGGAAGAATCCTTAACGTCAAGCTTGACCGAGTAAGTTCCCGCAACAGACGGAACCCATGTTACCGTATTCTTAGCGGAATAATCCGAAAGAACTTCTTCTTTCGCGCCGCTTACGGAGAATTTGTACTGAAGACCGTCGCCGCCCTCTGCGGAAGCCTTGATGGTGATCGTGCTTCCTGTGTACTGCGGACCTTCGGGATCGATAACAAACTCCTTGATCTTGACGGAGCTTGCGTCATACATTTCCCATTTTCCGGAAGCAAGGTCGTAGAGATTTCCGGTGATATTCTTTACGTCCTCAGTCAATTTGCTTCCGCTGCCGTCGCTAAGGAAAATTACACCCTCAAGCGTTGAAATGTCAACGGGAAGATCATAATAATATATATCCGTTTCGCCGTCAACCTTAGTCATCGCCACGCCGGGCCATGATGAACCCTTGCTGTTAGCATCCCAATAGTGAATATACGGACTTTGTGTTTTGTCTGTTTTCAGATAGATAGTCTTGCCAAGATCCCCGGCGGCAGACGCACTGATGAAAACATTACCGCACGCCACAAAAACAAGCGCCATGACCATGATAACAGTCAGCACCCGGCTTGCAGTTTTTCCTCTTTTCTTAGCCATTAAGCATTTCCTCCTTTGATGCGAATTACTACTAAAAACCCCAATAAAACATTCCTCAAAAGTCAAAGGCTTTAGCACAACGCATATTCTCTCTTAAATTATAGTAAATTACTGTTTTTGGTTAATTCCCTCATGGAATTAAAGAAAAATATCGACCTCCAAACTTTTCAATTATTATTTGTGCATATTGACATAATGAAAACCGAATCTCCGAATTGCAAAGATCCGTAAACTTATACATATTTATTTTAAACCTTCAACGTGGTATCTATGTGTTGTTTTATATGATGGATTTGTGAAAAAATACACATTTAGAAAACAAGATCTTTGAGATCACTGAATTTTTCTGCGCAAGCGTCGTATTTTTCGACATCACCGAAACCGTACTTTGCATATATAAACGGAACATTTGCTTGGGTCGCGGCTTCGAGATCGGAAACCGTATCTCCGACATAAACCGGTCTGACAAGGTCGTTGCGGCGAACGATCTCACTGATATTGTCACCCTTTTGTTTTCCTGTTCTTCCCGCACACTCATAATCATCAAAATATTTCTTTAGGCCATGCGCATTGAAAAAAGCCTGAATATATCCTTCCTGACAATTTGAAACAATGTATAACCTGTGAGTTTTCGAAAGACTGTCGAGAGTTTCTTCGACATCGTCATAGAGTATCCCGCCGTGTTCGGAAAGATAATAATTCTCGGTTGACGTACATTTTTCTTTTATCGCGGCTCTTTGTTCCTGCGTTGCAAAAGGTATAACCCTGTCAAAAATCTGTTCTATAAGAAGTCCCATGCATTTACTCAATTCATCATAGTTCAGTTTGGGTTCGATCCCAACCGATAGAAGCGCATTATTCCAGATCTCAACGACTGCTTCCACGGCGTCCCACAATGTTCCGTCGAGATCAAATATTATTCCGTCATACCTCTGCATTTTCCAACATACTCCTTAATGTTATTTCAAAGTTCTTGTTATGTTCGGGCTTTCGTTTCGGAGGTCCTTTGAGTCTTCCTCCGCCTCGCATGACTTTCTTTCCGAGCGCCCTCCTTTCAAGAAGTCCGCCTATGTTTTCATCCGAATATATTTTCCCGTCCTGATTGATCACTGCCGCTTTTTTTGCCAGACACATTGCCGCCAGTCCGTAATCCTGCGTAACCACGATATCTCCTTCGTTCGTGTTATTGACTATATAAAAATCCGCCGAATCGGCTCCCTGAGAAACAACGACCGCTTTTGCCCCGAAAATACGTTCCCCTCCGAAAACGTGAGCGCTGTCGCTCACCACAGTGCATGACGCGCCGTTTTCTTTGGCGATTTTTGCCGCAATAACAGTCACCGGGCAGCCGTCTGCGTCTATGATAATTTTATTTACGCTTTTTCTGAAAATATTCATCACAGACTCCTCTCAAAAAAAGACAGCTGCATCATTGCGACACAGCTGCCCGAAAATCACACGATAGTTTTAACTTCTTTCAACTACCTCATAAACACGACCCTTCTGCGTGATTACTTCATACTTCTCCATGAACTCATCCATATCCGTACCTTCGGCAACTATAACCTTATACTTATAAGTACTCTGCTTCGTAACCGATGTAGAATATGCGGAGAACAAAATCGCACAAACAAGGAAGTAAATCACAGCCATAACAAATGCCATCTGTCTATGCTGAGCATTTAAAATACCCCAAATGCTGACCGCTGTTGTTGCGATCGTGAACAGACAGAAAAGTATAATCGGAATAGGTCTTGTTTCGTCATCAACAATAATCTTGGTAGTTTCAGTTCTACTTATAATTTTTACTCCACGCATAAATCATCCCACCCAAAAAGATTTTATCTGTTGTTTCTATTTTACTATATTTATTGTAAAATTCCAATAGTTTTTTTGAAAAAATTTTAAAAGATTTTGATTTTATCGTAAACCACGGCTTTAATTTTCTTTCAAAGAATAATATCTCCATCATCGAGAATTATTTTCTCTTGCAAAAATTTAAAAAACAGCTTTCTTCAAACTTATCTTTTAAGATTTAATTATCGGAATTTCGATACTGTTGTGTTTCACCATTATCCGCCATGAGGGTTATTTCCACATCAAATGTTTTGCTTGCATTCTCACTTGTTCCCGGACGGAAGATGGAAACAGTCGCCTTATCACCGGGCTGATAATTTTCCAAAGCCGAAAACAGCTGCGTAAAGCTGCTTACTTTTTCTCCGTCTATCGCAGTAATAATATCGCCCACCTGAACATCCGTTTCTGCAAACGACCCATCCTCGGCGATATCGTCGATCACGATGCCCTCGGGGTCTTTGATAATGCTCAGCGACGACGAAGTCTCTATTCCCGTGATCCCGAGTCTGACTCTGTTTGAAACGTAGCCCTGACCCACGAGATCATTAACTATCTCGATAACCGTATTTGACGGGATCGCAAATCCCATTCCCTCATAATTGGTATTGGCAATCTTTATGGTCGTTATCCCCATGACCTGACCGGCGCTGTTAAGAAGCGGTCCCCCGGAGTTTCCCGGATTTATCGCTGCGTCGGTCTGGATGTAGGAAACAAGGCGGTTCGACGAAACGGTGCGGTTGAGCGCGGAAACGCACCCCTTGGTCAAAGAATTGGAATATTCTGTTCCTCCCGGGTTGCCAACCGCGATAGCGTCCTGACCTACTTCGATCTGGTTGGAGTCCACAAATTCAGCCGCCAAAAGACCGCTCTCGTCTATTTTTAAAACCGCAAGATCCGTTCTCGAATCATATCCAACGATCACCGCGGCATAAGAACGTCCGTCGTTAAGAATGATCTCAACTTCGTATGTTCCCGAATCGTTGATAACATGGCTGTTGGTGACAATATATCCGTCCTCGGAAATAATGATCCCTGTTCCGCTGCCTGTTTTATAGTCCTCGTTTCCGATGTTCCCGTCGTAAACTACAACATTGACAACGGAATTTTCAACTCTCTTAAATGCCTTTCTCGCTGTGTAATCGACCGAATCTATATCATCGGGCTGATCCTCGGTCTTGAAAACCGCAGCGTCCCTGCTGATGACCGTACTTTTATCGGGAGCTTTTTTTATCTCCTCCGACGTATTGTCGGAATCGTCTCTCGTCACATAGTCATAATCTTTAAAGGAATCGTCCGAGTCGACATCTTCATCGCTTTCGTCATCGTCAAAACCAAAAGGATCGAATAATCCGCCGGAACTTTTGTCGTCTCCGGATCCGAAATTAAAGCCGAAATCACCGTCGGAGCTGAGGAATCGATCGATGTCTCCTCCCATAAATCCGTTTTCCCGATACGCACGCATGCATTCATAGGTAAACCCGATCACAAAGACAACTATTAATCCGACGATCAAAATAAGATATGCCTTAAGTCCCGAACCCATCTTTGGTTTCGTTCGTGCCGCGCCCCCCTGTTGATAAACTCCGTAATTCATCGGTGAACTATTGGAAAAATACGGATTGCTTCCCGTCACCGGATTTGAACCGGGAGGCGGAGGATCATTCCTAACCCGGGAAACATTTTCTGCGTTTGAAGAAATATTTCCCTGCGGAGAAGCCGCGCTGTTCTGTGACGAAAAAGCTTCTCCGTTCGAGGTCGGATCACTCGGAGCGGCGATCCCGTCATTTTGGGGCGAAATGATCTCTTGCGCGGACGAACTTGCGCTTTGTGATGAAATATCGTCACGAGAAAAATTTTTCTCATTTTCCCGTTGTGCTGCACTCTGATCCGGAACAATTGATTCCATATTATCAATGACAGATTGAGATTCGTCCGAAATTTTTCTTTCGTCAAAAAACGGCGAAGAGGATAAAACATTATTCTCTGCGGAGTTCATTGCGGACATATCATTTTTTTGGAGAGTAATTTCACTGTTGGTATTCTGCGTTTGGGGCATTGCAGATTTATCGCTGTTTCCAAACAAATCGTCCATATTTTTCCCTCCTGAAACCATAATACAAAATAAAAAACGAAAATATACGGCTGTTATTTTAAGAGAACCGCATTTTCCTCATATCATTATACCAAACCGAAACGATTCTTACAAGTGTTTAATAAAAAAATAATGTAACGGCGGATACACAATATTATTTTTTAATTTCAATTAACACCATATTTTCAAGACGGCATACCGCTTAAAGGTAATTCCCGTGCGGTGCCGCATTAAATGCCCTGTGAAAATCCGCTGATTAGTTTTATAATCATAAACTCAAACTTCCCATACTCAAAATTACAATGAATGTAAGGTCTATCGTAGGTTGTCGATGTAAAGGACAGTTTTCGCTATCGAATCCGAGATCGTTCTTCGATCAAAGCTATTGCCGTCAACCATCAATATCATCAACTTAACCGGTTGGTCTGTGCTATCGAACACAGTAATTCTCTTCGCCATGAGTTTTAGTCGTCACCATCACCCCCTCTTCCTCAAGGACGAGGGGGTTAAGATAGGTGTGGGCTTCTCCCACGCCTATCGGGGAGCGCAGCTCCCCGAACCCCTTGCGCACACTAACCAACTCTTTTTTTCTTAAGTTAATAACATTAGTTTCCCATGCCACGAACCCATTCAACCGATTGCTCAGAACTCTATTTAAGTTTCTGAAAACAGAGTTTCTATAAGGATACATGGATAATTATAGCAATCCAAATAAATAGACGGACAAAAGGAGACGATGCCGGTGAGTGCAGAGCAAGGCGGAGGACGAAGGCATACTG
>CACYDE010000095.1 GCA_902773045.1 uncultured Ruminococcus sp.
CCAGTATGCCTTCGTCCTCCGCCTTGCTCTGCACTCACCGGCATCGTCTCCTTTTGTCCGTCTATTTATTTGGATTGCTATAATATTTACACTATTACACTAATTTGTTCAGGGCTGGATAAAAAAATGAATGGGTAGTCTCGGTTGGGACTGCCCATTTTTCAAAAAGCGGAAGATTGACGGTTATATCTTGAGAAACCGATGAGGACAAGGAAACAATATTATCTAAGGCAATACCACGCTGTGATCGCGGATCACGGATCATAAGAATGATTTTTAAAAAAGAAAATTTTCTCTTGTATTAATCAATATATTGTTGTATAATTAAGTCATATACACTTTAGAAATTATAAATTATAGATAATTTTTTAAATCTGTTAATGAAGGATGTGTAACTATGGCTAAATATACTATTCGTATCCTGAATTATTCTTTCACGATATCTTCGGACGATGACAAGAATTATATGGATAATATTGCGGCGAAGGTCGAAAGACGCGTTAAAAGGCTTTCGGATGAGATGCCATCGCGTAATATGACAGAGGTCGCTCTTTTCGTTGCTATGGATTACTGCGATCAGTACATGAAATCCGTCGGAGACGGAAGCAACCTGAGAGGTCAGATAAAGGACTATCTTCAGGAATCGGGCTTCGCAAGAAAGCAGCTTGAAGAAGCGAAAAAAGAAAACGAGCTTCTCCGCGCGGAAGTCGAGGCGCTGAGAAAGAGATTGTCTTCAAAAGAAACCGCCTCGGCGGACGAGCCGGAAAAAGTCGTTTCAAAAAAGCTGAAAAAAGCTCCCGTTTCCGATGAAAAGCCGTCCGAAACGGTTGAAGCCAAACCTTCGAAGAAAACGAAAAAAACTCCGGTCATCGAGGACAGAACGCCTCAAAAAAGCGAAGCGTCCTCGGAAAGCGCGCCCGTTCAGGGATTCTTCAGTGAGGACGCTTTTGCGGAAAGCGCTGACGCTACTGCGGAGATCATGAGTTTCTTTGAGCAGAAAGCTTTTGAAGAAGATGATGAATAAAAACAAAATTGAAATACTCGCCCCGTGCGGATCTTACGATTCCGTTGAGGCAGCCGTAAGACAAGGAGCCGATGCAATATACATTGGCTTCTTGCAGTTTAGCGCGCGTGCTTACGGAGAAAATTTCGGCGAGGAGCAGCTTCAAAAAGCGGTTCGTTACTGTCACCTTCACGGCGTCAAAGTCCATCTTGCGGTCAACACGCTGATAGCCGATGATGAGCTTCCGCAAGCGCTTTCGGTGGCGAAGAGAGCATATCTGTCCGGGGTGGACGCGTTTATTATTCAGGATCTCGGGCTGTTTTCGCTGATCCGGGAGTCGTGTCCGGAAATTGCGCTTCATGCTTCGACTCAGATGACCGTTCATACGCCTGCAGCGGCAAAGCTTCTGTATTCGCTCGGGTTTGAGAGAGTTGTTCTTGCGCGTGAGATGAACCGCTCTGAAATTTCGGAGATAGTGAAAAGCTGTCCGGTCGAAACGGAGGTTTTCGTTCACGGAGCTTTGTGCATGTGTGTTTCGGGTCAGTGCTATCTTTCCGCCATGATCGGGGGAAGAAGCGGCAACAGAGGACGCTGCGCTCAGCCATGCCGGCTGCCGTTCAAAGTCGAAAACGGAACGGGTCACGATCTCAGCCTGAAGGATAACTGTATCATCAGCGAACTTTCCGAACTTCAAAAAGCAGGCATTACGAGCGCAAAAATAGAAGGGCGAATGAAGCGCCCCGAATATGTCGCGGCAGCGGCGGCGGCATGCCGACATTCGGCTGACTCCGGTCATGCGGACGAAAACGAGATCGAACGGCTTAAAGCCGTTTTTTCGCGAAGCGGCTTCACCGACGGTTATTACTTCGGAAAACTCGGCAGAGAAATGTTCGGAACACGTTCCAAAGAAGATGTAGTTTCGGCGACAGAAAAGGTATTTTCCGAGATCAGAAGAGAATATAAAGACGAGATCGCGTCAAATTCGGTCGATTTTACTCTGACGGCTTTCGAAGGCGAACCGTCAATGCTGACTGCCGAATGTAAGGGAGTCAGGGTGAGTGTTGAAGGGGCTGTTCCGGAATATGCAAGAAACGTTCCGCTGAGCGAAGAAAAAGTTAAAACTCAGCTTTCTAAAACAGGCGGCACATCATTTAAAGCCGAAAATATTACGGTTCGGCTCGGCGAAGGAATTACACTTCCCGTTTCGTCCGTCAACACCATGAGACGACAGGCTCTCGACGAGCTTGAAAATATTATTACAAAGGTTCCCGACAGAAAATTTATCGCTCCGAAAAATTTTGTTTCAAAGCGGCACGAGAGAGACGGAAGCATGACATACCGCGCAAGCTTCCGCCATTGTGATATAGACGATATTTTCAAAGCCTGCGAGTTGGTTTATGTTCCGTTGTTTTCGGACATTGAAGATATAAAAAAGCTTGTTGACCGTGGTTTTCATGTTGCCGCGGAGATCCCGAGAATTTTCTTCGGCTTGGAAAATAAAGTGCGCGATAAGCTTGCGGCTCTGCGTGATATAGGCGTCGGAGATGTTTACTGCAATAATATCGGCGCGGCTGCTGCCGCAAAAGAATTCGGGCTGACAATGCACGGCGGATTTGCGCTTAATATTTTTAATACAAGATCCGCCGAATTTTACGAGAGTATCGGTGTTTCGGACAGCGAGCTTTCGTTTGAACTGACCGCAAATCAGATCAATAGGATAGGCGGAAAAGGAAAAAAAGGAATAGTGGGTTACGGTTATCTTCCTTTGATGATAATGAGAAACTGTCCCAACAAAAACGGAAACGGCTGTTCGAAATGCGGCGGAAAAAGCATTATAACCGATCGAAAGGGAAACCATTTCACGCTCATGTGCAGCAGCGGCTGCACCGAGCTTTTCAACTGCGATCCTTTGAAATTATCGGATAAGCAGGATCAGTTTAAAAATATTGATTTTATGTCGCTCAGATTCACCTTCGAAACGAAGGAAGAATGCAGACGTATCTTTGAAGAATATTTAAGCAAAAAGAAACCCCGCGGAGATCTTACACGAGGTCTTTATTTCCGCGGAGTGGAATGAGGTCACTATGGATTTTTTGAAAATAAAAAAGGTGAGAGAAAATGCGGTTATCCCCAAAAGGGCGACAAGCGGTTCGGCAGGCGTTGATCTGTATGCTTGCATTGATAAACCGATAACAGTCAAAAGCGGAGATCTGGTCAAGATCCCCACGGGGATCGCGGTGGAACTTCCCGATGAGAATATGGCTGCATTTGTTTTTGCGAGAAGCGGACTCGGAATAAATCACGGGATCGCCCCCAGTAATGCCGTCGGAGTGATCGACAGCGACTATCGCGGAGAAATTTGCGTGGGACTGACGAATCACGGAGTCGAGCCGTTTCTCATTGAGCCGCAGACAAGAATAGCTCAGCTGATAGTTATGCCTGTTTTGCCGCTTCCGATCGTCGAAGCGGATTCTTTGAGCGACACCGTGCGTGGAGAAGGCGGCTTCGGTTCAACGGGAGAAAGATAACGCGGAGTACAGTTATGTACTCAAACTTCCTACGTACTATAGCAATCCAAATAAATAGACGGACAAAAGGAGACGATGCCGGTAAGTGCAGAGCAAGGCGGAGGACGAAGGAATACTGGCG
>CACYDE010000096.1 GCA_902773045.1 uncultured Ruminococcus sp.
CAGTATGCCTTCGTCCTCCGCCTTGCTCTGCACTCACCGGCATCGTCTCCTTTTGTCCGTCTATTTATTTGGATTGCTATAGTTATTCTGATTTCGCTGAGGGCAGTTTATTTTCTGCACTGAATTGCTGCGTCAGCGACCAAAGGCTCTGCCTTTGGAAACCGCCACCTTTTGAAAAAGTTGGATCAAAACTTTAATATTGTTTTTTTGCATAACGAGTTAAGTTAATTTATAATATATATGCCGATACGTTTCGCCGTTATTCTTCTTCGAGAAAGCCGAGCGGAAGAACGTTTCTGATAAACTCACTTTTTCTTGCGATCTCCAAAGCCTGAGCATAAGACTGCGGAAGAAGCTTGAGATTTTTTGTGAACTCTCTTTCGGCTGTATAAAGATTCATATCCACAGGCTCGTCAAGCTGCATATTCTTTTCGATCCCGTCCAGACCCGCATGAATAAGAAGCGCAAAAGCGACATAAGGATTTGTCATCGGATCGGGAGAACGAAGCTCCATTCGTCTGTATTCGTCCTGCGCCGCAGGAATGCGGAAAAGCTGAGAGCGGTTCTGATGGGACCATGTGACATATTTGGGAGCTTTTTTCTCGCCGAGCCGTTTATACGATTCATCACACGGATTGAGGAAAGCGGTCATTTCCCTGATATGGCTCATTATCCCTGCCATATATTGTTTTGAATGATCTTTTCCGTCGTTTGATCTGACCGACATATTGATATGAAGTCCGTTTCCGCTTTCGCCGTCAAGCGGCTTCGGAGAAAATTCCGCATAAAGACCGTTGACGTTAGCGATCGAGCGCACAACGGACATAAACGTTACCGCATTATCTGCCGAGGAAAGCGCGTCACTGTACTTGAAATCTATTTCATTCTGACCGGGACCTTCCTCATGATGGGAAGATTCGGGGATAATATCCATATTAAGAAGCGAAAAGCAGATCTCACGTCTGACATTTTCCCCCTTATCCTCCGGAGCGATATCCATATAACCTGCCGTATCGAACGGTATTTTTGTCGGATTTCCGTCCTCGTCACGCTTGAAGAGGTAGAACTCGAACTCCGTTCCGAAATAGCAGGTCAGACCGTGTTCCTTGGCTTTTTTTACTGCTTCCTTGAGAAGACGTCTTCCGTCAAGTTCAAACGGAGTTCCGTCCGCGTTAAAGATATCGCAGAACATTCTGACTACTCTTCCCTGAGAAGGTCTCCACGGAAGTATTTCAAGAGTTGACGGTTCGGGGCGAAGAAACAGATCCGACGCAACGACGTCGCCGAAGCCTTTGATGCTTGAAGCGTCAAAAGATATTCCGTACTTGAAAGCTCTTTTTAATTCTCCGGGCATTATTGAAATATTTTTTTGTTTTCCTGCAATATCGACAAAAGCAAGTCTGATAAATTTTACGTCCTCTTCCTCAACAAAGGACATGATCTCACTGTAAGAAGACATCTTTTCCCTCCAATTCTATCTGTCGCCAAGCGGGTCGCCGAGCGGCGACGGGCGATACATTATTTACTGTTATTAACTACTATTCGCCATTTAATTGCTTTGTGCTGCAAATCAACTTATATAACTCAAAATTATAAACAAAAAAGGGTGTTCAAAGTGAATATGGAGACACTTCTCCCGTCACAATGAACGCCCTTGCTCATTTCTCAATTCTTAATAATTTTATAACATTATCGTGTTTTTGTCAAGACTGAATTAATAAAATATACATAACGCGGAGGAGCATTTTTTGTTGGAATAGCATATCGAACCAACCGAAATTTGCAGGATTGAAAAAATTTCCTGCAAATTTTAGTTTAATCTTCGATTTTATATTCCAGAATATCCCCAACGCTGCACTCCAATTCCTTACACATTGCGGCAAGAACATAAAGATCCACACGGCTGATATCACCGTTGTAATAACCTTGAACCGTTTCGAATCTAAGACCGCACTTAACGCACAGCTTGTTTTTTGAATACCCTTTTTCTTTCATCACATCGGCAAGCTTAAAGACAATTCCCGAATAATTTGAACTTGGTCTTTTTTTCATAATTAAACACCTCTTATTTGAGGATATCAATAAATTCACCTCTTGACATTCTACATTAGAATGTAGTATAATAACTCTAACAAATACTACATCAGAATGTAGTATTTACGATAAATTCATTTTTATTAAAGGAGGCTTTTCTATGACCTACTACAACAACACCGTAAAACAGATGAAGGTTAAGTTTATCATCAGCTGTATACTCTCGTTATTCATGTTGATTCCCCCGTTTATCATTGGCGGTGACGGCGTGAGTATTAAAATGCTCCTGTTATATATTCCCTTCGCCGTTATATTGTGGCCAATCGAATTTCTCGGAATGTCACTTATAGCAATCCAAATAAATAGACGGACAAAAGGAGACGATGCCGGTGAGTGCAGAGCAAGGCGGAGGACGAAGGCATACTGG
>CACYDE010000097.1 GCA_902773045.1 uncultured Ruminococcus sp.
AATGGGCGTATGTCGAGGACGACAACGCAGCTATGCGCTTACCGGGGCGTCGAACTTGTCTGGATATTTGTTTGGTTTGCTATAATTCGGGTGATTTACATCGTCAAAAAAGCTCGAAATCACGTTGCCTTAGCAAAATATACAGCCACTTTGCTATTTTTCAAACAAGCCCTAATATTTTACGGCATACATTATACCATTAAACAACACGCCTTAAGGAAGTACCATGAGATTTCCTTAAGGCGTGTTGTTAACTCTGATAAAACACTTCCGCTATAAATTTGACGCTTTTTCTATGCGGTATTATCTTAAGGCAGCACCGCACAAAGACCGTCTGACGACTCTGTGCGGTATTGCCTTAATTCAAAAATAAAATGTATTTTATATAGAGCTTTTTAAGTTTGCCGCTTGAATTGTAAATACTGTCGAAAAGCCTTTTTACAAAGGAATTCATCGTTTCAATTTCTTCAAGGCTCGGAGCATTTTTTCCGAATCGCGAGCCGAGCGCAATGTCGGTGAAATTTTCAAAATCCTTTGTTGTTATTCCTTCAATATCTCCCATCGCACGCGCTGCAAATGCCTTCTCCCCTTCACCGGATCTCGGTTGGATTCCCTTCAGTTTTAGAATTTTCAGAGAATAAAGATAAATATTTTTTGCTGATGCCCGTGTATCTTTAAGACTAAACCTTTCCGCGCGGATTTTAAGTGCAGCCAATCTTACCATGATCCACAGCGCAGCCGCTGAAACTATAACAGCGGAAATTAAAAGGATCTTCACAAGAACCTTTCCGAGCAAAGCCCAAAATCCCGCGTTTTTTTCTTCCTCATTCGGTTGGGCTGAAACCGGAATATCCGATTCACTTGATTTCAAATCATTATTCTTCTCCGAATCGCTTTCAGTCAAAGATTCGGGATCACTGCTCTCCGAATCAATTTCGGTTTGAAGATCTGTTTCTGTTTCCGTCTCATTTTTCGAAGCGTTCTCGGAATCGGTCTTATCGTCAAAAACGTTTTCTTCGGGAAGTCTTTCATCACTGTAGTACGGAGTGAAATCTACCGCCTGCCAGCCGATGAGCGGATAGTAGACCTCCGTCCATGCATGAGCATTGCTGTCGGGAATTTTTGAATATCCCTGAGCGTTATGGTTCTCAAGATTATACTCACTGACAAAATATCCTTCGACATACCGAGCAGGAATCCCTGCTCTCCTCAGCATAAGCGTGGAAGCCGTTGCGAAGTGAACGCAGTAGCCTTTATGGCTTTCTTTAAGAAAATACTCGACAAAATCTCTTCCTTGAGGTGTTGTTCCGGGAGAAAGCGTATACTCGGCTTTTTCCTGAAGGAATTCTCTGACAAAAGCGATAACCTGATCGTAGTACTCAGTCAAAACCGACGCATTATATTTATACACATAACTGTAATAGTCTTCCTCCGGTGGAAAGACAGACGAAAAAGAAGGCGAGTATCCATCAAACACTTCATTATAATCAATATATGTGGAATTATATAAATAGGAATCAAAAAGATTGACTGTCATTTCGTCAAATCCGTCGGGAATATATTTTTCCATTCCTTCCGGATAGTTAAGATAATTTTCCGCAACGAAAGCACGATATTTCTTTTCTTTTTCTTTCAGTTCGATAGATTCTTCCTCATCCTCGTCAGGAAGATACATTCCGCCGTAAAAATCAAAATCACCGTTGTGAATAAGATCATAAAGCGTTCCGTCAAAGGATTCCGGATCAACAATGACATTATTTTTCAAAATGTCATTTCCGACAATAATATTTTCTTCATAAGAATCAACTCCACCGAAGCCGGAAAAAGTAAATTCATTGTCAAATTCGGCAGAAGCCCGGTTCACGACATCGGTTTTGTCGGCAGCCATTCTATATTCTGTAAGGAATATTTTGGGATTAATGTTTTTGTTGACAATCGAAACGTTAGTGGGATCGGATTCGCTGCCGCTTAAAGGAACAGTATAACCGTAAGTCAATTGTGGGTAGTAATTATCCGTTCGGAATATTTGCCATAACGTATAGGATTTATACTTGTTTTCAGTGATCTGAGACCATTTTGAACCGTTATAGTCAGCTGCAGTAAATGATCGGAAATACAGCGGTGCACAGGCGCCTGAAGGAGCCGTTTTGATTTCAAACATAGTTTCCCCCGTGTATTTCAGATCTCCGAGATGTGACAGATCTCCATTATTGAGATTGCTTGAAGAATCATTTCCGAAGTTCGAAATTCCGCTGTTGTTAGAGGTGATATTTTGAATGGAATAAATAAGATTTTTTCCGAACCTGTCCACATCTTCGCTTTTGCGGTAATCCGAAAAGTCATAAAAAATATTAGCTATACCGACAGCTGCGATCGACGCGCAAAGGAAAAGCACAGCCTGCTGAAATGCTGAAAAGGATACATATCTTCCTCGTATTTTGACTGTATTCCCCAAGCCGGAAAAAACCTTACGTGAAGCAAAGTTACTGTAACCCTGAAAATCAACGGTGAAGAGTATAATACAAAATATCGCGGCGCAGACAAAATAGCGTTCACCCAAAAATGTTCCGCATAAAAACGGCAGTGCTGCATAAACAGAAACTATCAGCGTAAAGATAACCGGACTGCACCTGTTTATTGCAGTAAAAGCCAGAAGAAAACAGGTCCCCAGAACAACTGCCGCCACAAAAAATTCGATTTCCTCGTAGCGGTCGGTTACGTCGAAATATGTCAGATAATAGACGCTGCTTTTCTGACCATGTATTTCAAGAGTTGAATATATTGCTTTATTCAGGACATGAACAAAGCCGTTGGAAATATACTTGTATTTGCTTCCGAAATAGATAAGATATCCTCCGAACAACATCAGAGAAGCTTTAAAAGAGTGTTTTTTAAGTCCGTTAACTATGCAGATCAAAACACAGCCTGCTGTCAGAAGAGAAAAATATTTACTCAATTCGGAGTGTGAGAAGAAAAATTTGTACGGACCGGCAGGGGTTTGATCAAAAACATGGAAGCTGTCAAGCTCGATTTTTATTATGCAATAAAGAGTCGCAAGCGTCATTGCGACAGAAAAAAAGAACATTGGAAGACTGTGTTCGGAATCAGTCTTTATGCCAATGACGTCAACCGGTTTCAGCGTACTGTTCAGATTATCTTTTTTTCCGAATATAGCCAATGTTTTCACCTGTCCTTAAAAAATTTGCCGCCAAACGGTTATTTATTTAAACTTCCCACCCTTAAAACGACGCTTACAAAAGAGTTTATCGGTATTTGAAAAGATAAAATACCGATATCACTCTCGAATCCGGATTTGTTCCTCAATCGAAGCTAAAGGCGTCACCATCACCCCCACCTCCCCTCTTTCTCAAGGACGAGTGGGCGACAGCCCCGAACCCCTTGCAAATATTTTTCTCTAAGCTATATTTAAATTCTTGCAAGAGCAAAGTTAATGAGGGAAAAGGGCATTTTACATGTGGGAAGTTTAAGGCAATACCGCACAGAGATTGTGCCGAAGATGCGCAGTAGATTTTTTCGTCAGAGTGTACAGAAATCTTGCAGGCATACTG
>CACYDE010000098.1 GCA_902773045.1 uncultured Ruminococcus sp.
GCAGTATGCCTGCAAGATTTCTGTACACTCTGACGAAAAAATCTACTGCGCATCTTCGGCACAATCTCTGTGCGGTATTGCCTTAAAAATTACGAATCGATCCAGCTGATATAATTATCAATACCGTTTGAAATTCCGTTTACTATCTTGTTCTGATAGTCGTCGCTTGCCATGAGAAGATCTTCCTGAGGGTTGGTCATATATCCTACCTCAACGATCGTTACGGGAACCTGCGCCCAATTTATTCCGCTCATGGAATCGGTTTCCCAGACATATTCTTTGCGGCAGCCTGTCGCAGAGACAAGCTCGTCAAGAACGTTGTCCGAAAGCGCTCTTGATTCGTTGTATAGGTAAGAGTTGTAGGGGTTGCCGGGAGTCTGACAGATCGTCATTGCTCCGTTTGCGCTTGTATCTTCCGAACCGTTGGCATGAATTCTTATGAAAGCATCTGCGTTTGCATTGTTCGCGATCGCAGAGCGTTCGCTGTTGCTGATATTGACGTCATGAGTCGTTCTCACCTGAATGACCTCATAGCCCCTCGCTTCAAGCTCGGTTTGAAGCTTAAGCGCGATCTGAAGTGTTAGCTGATATTCATATAATCCGCTTGTAGGTCCGTATGTTCCGCTGCTGACTCTCGCTTTAGTTTCATAAGCTCCCGGCCCGATAGGCTCGGGCGTGGGATCACCCTGCTGCTGATGACCCGCGTCAATGACAACGACCTTTCGTCCTTCGATCCGTTCATAATGTGATGTTTCGGGAACAGACCGATCGTCGGGAACGTAAGGTTCGGGTTCTTCGTTTATCTCCGTGGTAGTATTGTCGTTGGAAGGTGAATTATCGTTGTTTTCGGGATTTTCGTCGATCGGCGGAGTGATATACTGAGAAGACGTTTGAGTCTGAGATGAAACGCTGCTTTGCGCGGCTTTTGAAGAGTGCGTCTGAGAAGAAACCGTTCGTGGATCACTGCTCGAGACCCGGTGGGCGGATGTATCTGTTTGTGAAACGGGATCGGTATTTTCGCGGCTTTCGGAATCTTTAATTATCTGTGACGATGTATCAAAAAACTCCGTATCGAAAAGAATCTCGCTGTCAGATCCGATACCGGGGGAATTTTCGGTTTCTGCTTTTTCTTCCGACTGTGACTGTTCGGAAGAAATAATATTCTGTTCCGCATCACTTTTCTTGGAGCTGCACGAGCAGAGTCCCGTTGTCATACTTACGATCAAAGTGAACACAACAAGCTTTTTAAAAAGTGTTTTCATTTGGGATCACTCTCCTTATCCTTTATAATTATATAGCATAATGAAAATCTTTTCAATAAAATTTTAAGGCTATAGGTAAAAGTTATCACCTATAGCCTCTTTGATTTTCAGATCAATTTTTCTTCGGTTCAAATCCCTCGGGAGCGGTGACTTTATCGCTGCCAAAATATATATCATACCAAACGAGGAAAATATAAACAGTCCAAACTTTGCGGCTGTTATCCTCTTTTCCGTTGTAATGATCGTCCAGGAATTTGATAAGCTCCTCACTGTTGAAGAACTGTTTTGCCGTTTCGGAATTGAATGTATCCTTGACGATATTATAGTATTTCTCGTCTTTGAGCCATACTCTCGTAGGAACAGGGAAACCAAGCTTCTTCTTCTCTGCGGAAGCCTTGGGCATGTGCCTGAGCGCCGCTTTACGCATAGCGTACTTTGTGTTTTCCTTGTTGACTCTGAGTCTGTAAGGGATCGTTCTTGCGGTTTTGAAAACTTCTTTGTCAAGGAACGGAACGCGCAGCTCCAGGCTGTTAGCCATTGACATTCTGTCGGCTTTCAGAAGAATGTCTCCGACCATCCATGTATTGATATCAAGATACTGCATCTTCGTGATATCATCGTAATCCTTGACTCTGTCGTAATATTTCTTCGTATATTCCTGCGGTTCGTGAGCGATCGAACCGTCCTTGAGGATCTTCTGCTTTTCTTTCTTGTTGAACATAAAGGCATTTCCGATGAATCTCTCTTCAACGCTCAGCGCGCCTCTGAGAATGAAGTTTCTGCCCTTGAATTTCGGAAGCGGTCTAACGACGGCTGCGAGAAATTTTCTCAGTCCGAGAGGAAGTTTCTGATATCCGCGAAGCGAATTGATCTCATTGTAGATCGTATAGCCTCCGAAAAGCTCGTCCGCGCCTTCTCCGGAGAGGACAACCTTAACGTACTCGCTCGCAAGCTTGGAAACGAAGTAGAGCGCAATGCAGGAAGGATCGGCAAGCGGCTGATCCATGTGATACTGAACCTTGCGGATATTTCCCCAGAATTCCTCGCTTGAAATTATCTTGTACTTGTGATCGACTCCGATCTTTTCGGAAAGACCTTTCGCCCAGTCGATCTCGTTGTACTTTTCACCGAAATCAAATCCGACGGTGAATGTTTTCTGGTCTGCAAAGTAAGTTGAAACGTAGCTGCTGTCAACGCCGCTCGACAGGAAACAGCCGACCTCAACGTCACTGATCTTGTGAGCGTTGACGGATTCTTCAAAAACCTTTTCGATCGTATCAACTGCTTCTTCTTCCGTAAGCTCCTCGTTCGGTTCAAAGGTTGCTTCCCAATATCTTGTGGTCGTCACCTTACCGTTTTTATACCAGAGGTAATGTCCCGGAAGCAGGCAGTATATACCCTCAAAGAATGTTTCCGGAGGAAGTGCATACTGAAATGAAAGATAGCTGTCGAGAGTCTTTCTGTTGAACTGCTTTTTATAAAGAGGAAATTCAAGAATACTCTTGATCTCCGAACCGTAAACGAAATGATCTCCGACCTGAGCGTAGTGCATGGGCTTTATTCCGAAGAAATCTCTTGCGATGAAAAGAGAGTCGTCCTTTGTGTTGTAGATCGCGAAACCGAACATTCCTCTCAGTCTGTCAACGACCTTTTCGCCCCACTCTTCGAAGCCGTGGATAATGACCTCGCTGTCTGTTTTCGTGTAAAATTTATAGCCAAGTTCGATCAGCTCGGCTCTGAGGATTTTATAGTTGTAGATCTCACCGTTGAATGTGAGAACCATGCTTTTGTCATGATTATAGATAGGCTGACTGCCCGTTCCGAGATCAATAATGCTCAGACGGCGGAAACCCATTGAGATCTTGCTGTCAGTGTAATAGCCGTCGCTGTCGGGACCTCTGTGAGTGATTACGTCTGCCATTCTGTGAATAACTTCGTTTTGTTTATCAAGCTTCCCGGTAAATCCGCATATACCGCACATAATCAGAAACTCCTTTTCTTTCCAACTTTTAAAATCAGAAAAAGCGTAAATTCACGCTTTTTCATTCCAACACAACTTATATGTTACCATAAATATACTTTTATTTCAAGTAGAGAATAGATTTTGTTTTGCAATTTCCGATGAAAAAATAAAAACATTTTTCGAGCTTATTTTGTGACATTCGCATCTATAAAATTTGCTGTCCGTCATGAAAAAATGTTTTCCGTCGGTTTTCGGCCATTTGCGGCGCAGCCGTGATATAATTTTAAATGAAATATGGCTGACCGCACAGACAATACCGTATTATTATTTATCAAGAAAGCGCATTTTATTTTTGACTCTATATTTCGTAAAAATAAAAATGAATGCACTTGAAATTGAACTTTTTTATGTTATAATTTTATTATAATAAGTTTGGGGGATAATTATGAATAATAACAATAACATGCATTTTGGTTACGATCAAAGCAATCACATGTATAATTCTTCAAATCCGAATTATATTAATAACACCTACTACGGAGGGAATGCTTCTTACGGCGCTCCCGGCGCGGCTTTTCAAAACGCTTACGCGAATAATTACCCTATGGGGAAGGAAAACAAAAATATCGGGTTTATGTTCTGCTCGATCTTTATGATCGTTTCGGGGATTATATTCTTTTTCCTCGATCTCATCAGAAAAGCGCTCTTCGCTCTCCGTGAAGGAAAAAACGCTGTTAAAGCGGCGATGAATTATGACGTTGAGGGCGCGGTCTTTGGTGCGGCACGGACGGTCTCAAGCGCAATGGACGTCTTAAATCACACTGTTACGGCGCTGACGTTTGTGATGGTCGCAGTGGGGATCGTCGGAATTGTATTTTACGCGGTTTTCAGATCTGACAAGTATAAATTCAGCCGATCCAAATGGAAGATAGTTCCGTCAGTCTGCGGCGCGGCAGCTGTGATTACTTCTGTTGTTTACGCGGTGATGCTTCTCTCTTCGCACTCGTCTTTCCTGATCTGTCTTCTCATTCTTGCGGTTATTTTTATTACACCTATATTATTCACAAAAACGGCATGGAAATTCTATAAAAACTGATAGGGTGATATTTTGAAAATACTTATCGTTTTCACCGGAGGAACTATCGGCAGCAGCGTTTTGAACGGAGTCGCCGATGTTGATGAAAAAAACTCCGGGACTTTAATGAATATCTGTCAAAACAAACCGGGGATCGAATTTGAGTTCGTTTCCCCGGTTAATATACTCAGTGAAAATTCCGACTGTGACACGCTGTCTGTGATATGCAGCTTTATGCTTTCACTTGATTATGAAAATTACGACGGAGTGATCTTAACTCATGGCAGCGACACGCTTTCATTCACGTCGTCGATCCTCGGAATGATGCTTTCGTGGGTGAAGATCCCGATCGTGATAACCGCAGCCAACTATGTTCTGTCTTCTCCGAAAAGCAACGGAAAAGACAATTTCACGGCGTCACTGGATTTCATAAAATCGTTTCATGAAGGTCATCACAGCAATGCGGGTGTTTTTGTGATCTGGAAAAACGAAAACGAAGAAGTTTCCGTTCACATTTCGACAAGACTAAACGAAGCGGATCCGTATCTTGACTGTTTTCAAAGCTTCGGCGGAGTTCCTTTCGGGTATATGAAAAACGGCATTTTTAAAAGGATCGAGAGTCCGCTTAATCCGATCTCAACTTTCCCGAATCCGCAAACGGAATTTTTGAGAGGAAAAAATATAGCGCTCAAAAATGATATCCTTCTTATCCGGGGGTATGTGGGTCTTGATTTTGACTGTATTGATTTAAAGGGAAAATCAGCGGTCGTTTTCAAGCTTTATCATTCCGCCACCGCCTGTATGTCGGGAAAGAGCACATCTTTTTCCGAATTTTGCAAACGATGCTTCAAGTCGGGCGTGGACGTCTATATTTATTCCGCAAAACAAAGAGGTTATATTTATCGTTCCGCAAAGGATATTTCCCAAAGAGTTCAGCCGATGTATAATATTAATACGTCGTCGGCGTATACAAAGCTGTTGATCGCTTACAGCTTAAATATAAAAGAGATATTGAATTCCACTGTTTTTTACGAAAATCTCCCCGGATAGCTTCCGGGGAGATTTTTATGGAGTAAGGAATCTTTATTACTTTTTCTCTTTTTTAGCGGCAGGCTTTTTAGCCTTCTTCGGCTTTTCGTCCTTTTCTTCCTTTTCGTCCTCTTCTTTTTCCTCCGACTTTACATCTTCGGTTTTCTCGGACTTTTCGTCTGTTTCGGCATCTTTATCTTCCTCGGAAGCTGTTTCTGCCTCCTTGGGTTTGTCTGCCTTTTTCTTCTTTTCGTCAGAGTCTTCGCCGTCTTTTGAAGTTTCGCCGGACTCTTTTTCGTCAGTATCCTTTTCCTCTTCGTCAGCCTTGGGCTTTTCGGGAGCGGGAAGTTCTTCCTTGAGTACGATGTAGTTCACACCAAGAGCAGGAAGTGTAATACTGATCGAATAGTCAAGATCGTGGTCGGGAACATTTTCGGCCATGATGTCGCCTTTGTTAACTGATCCGTAGCCGCCGAATTCGGGATCATCGGAGTTGAGAACTTCTTCATAGATTCCGTACTTCGGAACGGCGATCCTGTAGTTCTCTCTGGTGATCGGCTGGAAGTTGCAGACTACGATAACCTCGCTTCCGTCTAACGCTATCCTTCTGAACGCGATAATGCTGTTTGCGGCGTCGTCGAGAGCTATCCAGCGGAATCCGTTCCAGTCGTAGTCGTTTTCGTGCATTGCGGGAACATCTTTGTAGAATTTGTTCAATGTTGCAATGTAGTGATTAAGCTGTTTGTGCGTATCATAATCAAGAAGATTCCACTGGAGCTGTTCATTGGAATTCCACTCGTCAAACTGACCGATATCGCTGCCCATGAACATAAGCTTCTTTCCGGGATGAGCCATCATGTAACCCAAGAAACCTCTCATTCCCTGGAATTTCATTTCATAGCTTCCGGGCATCTTATTGATGAGCGAACCTTTTCCGTAAACTACCTCATCGTGAGAGATCGGAAGGATAAAGTTCTCCGAGAAAGCATAGATCAGGCTGAACGTAAGCTCGTTCTGATGCCAGTTTCTCCACAGCGGATCCTCTTCGATGTAGGAAAGGGTGTCGTTCATCCAACCCATGTTCCATTTATAGTCGAAACCAAGACCGTAGTCCTTGATCGGATAGCCCGTTACGTTTGCCCATGCGGTGCTTTCTTCGGCGATCATCAAAGCTTCGGGGTGGAGTGTATGGATAGTAGTATTAAGGTTCTGGAGGAATTCTACAGCAACGAGGTTTTCTCTTCCGCCGTACTGATTCGGGAGCCATTCTCCGTCCTTACGGTTATAATCGAGATAAAGCATAGAAGCAACGGCGTCAACGCGGATACCGTCGAAGTGGAATTCTTCGATCCAATAGTTAGCCGAAGAAATGAGGAAGCTCTTAACTTCAAAACGTCCGAAATTGAAGATATACGTTCCCCATTCTTTATGTTCGCCGATCCTCCAGTCCTCGTATTCATAGCAGCCTGTTCCGTCAAAGCGGGCGAGACCGTGAGCGTCCTTCGGGAAGTGAGCCGGAACCCAGTCAAGAATTACGCCGATGCCTGCTTTATGGCATTCGTCAATGAAATACATAAGATCCTTCGGAGTTCCGTAACGTGAAGTAACTGCGTAGTAACCCGTTACCTGATAACCCCATGATCCGTCGAACGGGAACTCGGTCAGAGGCATAAATTCGATATGAGTGTAGCCCATCTCCTTGATATAAGGAACGAGCGTTTCCGCAAGCTGTCTGTAGGAATAGAAGTTTCCGTCGTCATTCTTTTTCCACGATCCTGCGTTGATCTCATAGATATTGATAGGCTGGTTTTTATGAGGATGAGATTTTTTGAATTCGTACCAATCATCGTCGCCCCACTCATAGCCGCTCAGGTCATAGACTTTTGAAGCGTTTTCGGGACGAAGCTGACAGTGGGAAGCGTAGGGATCGGTTTTGAGAGTTCTCTCGCCCCACTGAGTTTCAACGCTGTATTTATAATTGTCATACTGAGAAACATTGTCTATAAAGGTTTCCCAAACGCCTGTATTCAGAACTCTGTACATATAGTTTGCGTGCTGATCCCAGCCGTTAAAATCGCCGACAACGGCAACGCTCTTGGCGTTCGGCGCCCATACTCTGAAAACGACGCCCTTGCGTCCCGCGATCTCCATGAAGTGAGAACCAAGATATTCATAAGCGTGAGTGGATTGACCGGTTAAAAAAAGTTCAAGCTGAGAATTATTATCAATATTGTTAGCCATAGGTGATCCTCTTTTCGTCTTTATTTTAATTTTCATTTTTTACTTCATAAAATACTCCCACGGATTTTATGAAAACGCTTAACGATATGATGATATCACATCATATCATTCTTTTCAACCGACAATATTACACAACCGTCGAATAAATCGTCTTCATTCATGTCCCTTATGTTAGTTTCCGTTTACACCCGACGGATCTCCGTCCATCAAAGCGTTAGTTTCCAAGGAAACACAATGTTTTTTTATTAAAAGCGACAAAATTACCAAAATATATTTTTGCGCACCTTTGAGAATATATTTATTAATACTATATTACATTACTTTTAAATGAAAAGTCAATAGAAAATTAAAAATTCTATGTTAAAATTTTGTAATAAAAGAAAAAGCGTCCTTAAGATTTGACCGTGAATCTGTAACAAATTTTAACGTCGGAATGTAATTCCGCTCTCGTATCAAAT
Source organism: uncultured Ruminococcus sp. (assembly GCA_902773045.1). GTDB lineage: Bacteria > Bacillota > Clostridia > Oscillospirales > Acutalibacteraceae > RUG592. The sequence goes on from CACYDE010000098.1 coordinate 8,029, forward strand.
TCCGAAAAAAAAGAACCCGAAGCTGTGACTCAGGTTCTTTTAAAAAAATATTGCTTTTCATAATAAATTCGCCTAATTATCATTGATGTGCATGAGGGTTATAACAGTTTTTTAACCGGCCGAGTTTATCAGGCAGCTTTCGTGATCTCGCTTTTGTGATCTTCGATATATTCCTGAAGAAGATCTGCGGCAAACTTCACCAGTTCGGGGCACGGTCTTTTTTCTTTTTTGATTTCCGGAACGTCTGCGAAAACATCTTTTCCCTTAACGACGGGCGTAAGTCCCAAAAGCTCACGGCAGTAAAGACTTCCGTTTGCTTCTTCAAATCTATTCGCCAGTTCGCGGACGCGTGAGTAAAGTTCGTTTCTTTTTCGTGGGTCTTTTTGATCCTGATCGCCGAAGACGGCGCCGAGCACGATCCACATTCCGCTCACGGTTCCGCATGTTTCACGCATTCCTCCCATTCCGGTCCCAAACGGACGGGAGATCGCCGAAAGCATTTTTTCGTCGAAATCGGTGAGGTCGGAAAAAGCCAGAACGACCGACTGACAGCAGTTGTAGCCGCTTAAAAAATAATCCTTCGCAAGTTCTCCTCTGCTAAACATAAATTTGCCTCCTTACAGTTATAAATTTATTATACCATCATAGTATCTCAGGAAGCTAAAAGTTAAACAACCCCAAAACGTCATTATGTTATTAGCTTCTTTTAAACTAAAATAAAAAAGGAAAAACAGCCGAATTGTTGCGGGCAATCGGCTGTTTCCTTTTAGTTTGAGGGGTACATTTTGAGGAGGGTAGAACATATACTCAAACGGTGCGGTCCGTTTTGAGTACAATAATATTATACCCCATATCAAAATTAGTTTGTTAAGACAGTATGAATTTTTCTTTAAATAATAGGCAACTATTTGTTTATATGTCACCAAAGATGTCGAAAATTCTTTACATCATAAAATTCAAACTCATATTGTCCACTCAAAAGGAACTGCCGCTGTGGTTTTGCGCTCACGATCCTGTTTTTGACGCAGGAGCATTTAAATTATTGTTTAATTATTGCTGTGCTTATGAAATTTTATTGATTTTTTGCAGCCTTCTGCGGGAACACCACTTCGGTCTGCTTATTAGTATAATACTTTAAATGTAAAATAATGTCAATGAACATTTTGTTAATTTTATTCAAAACGGTGTGAATATTATGAAAATTTATTCAATCTTTATAAAGCTACCGTCAACGGCTGCATATTGGCTTTAATAAGAAGTCGGTATTACAAGCTTCAATTTTTTTTAGATTTGAATAAAGAAAAAACTCCGACCAAAGCGCCAAGCCGATATCGGAGTTTTGATATTATTTGATTAAGTGTTTTGTAACGTTATATCACTTCGGTAAAAATCCTTCTTTTCCTGCAAGTGAATCAACATCATAACCTACAGAAGCTCTGAGAATTTCGAATGCGTCGTTACCTGTGATCTCACCGTCTCCGTCAACATCGGCAATAAGGAAAAGATCACCTTCATACTCGCTGAGTCCGATCGAAGCTCTGAGAACCTCGATTGCGTCAAAGCTTGTTACTTCACCGTCTCCGTCTACATCACCGAAGAGAACCTTCACCGGCTGAGGCTTGTCAGTATCCGTGTCGGATTCTGTTTCGGTCTCAGTCTCAGTCTCTGTTTCAGTCTCTGTTTCTGTTTCAGTTTCTGTTTCGGTCTCAGTTTCTGTTTCGGTCTCTGTCTCGGTCTCTGTTTCTGTCTCTGTGTCTGTCAGAGTATCTGTTTCTGTGTCTGTTGTGTCAGTATCGGTAACGCTGTTAGCTTCTGCGGAAGCAACAACGCTTGCCGTTGCGTCTGCGTCAAAGTCTACCAAATCAACGTTATAGAACTCTTCTACTATGTAGGAAAGAACATTATCGTCTTTAGCGATAGCTTTTTTTGCTTCGAAAGTGAAAATAACGATATCCTGCTCACCCGTTATATCGGTACCTCTTGCGTCGAACATCGAATTCCAACGAATGGAATTTTCTCCTTGGATAAGGTCGATAGTTCCGATGCAATCTGTTTTTGAAACGTATGCCAAAGCGGAAGAATCATAGTTCAAAGTTTCCTGGATTCCGAGTGCCTTTGCGGCGTCTTTAGCGCGGCAGTAAACTTTTACAACATCGCCTGTTTTTGCTTCTACATCAACCTTCTTGGGTTCGGAAGCAGGATTCGATGTGACTTCCGCAACAGCGCTTGTTGTTTTTTCGATGTCAAACGAATTCTCATCGTAATCATAGAATTCTTCAACAAAGAATGAAAGAACGTCGTCTGCGGACTTGATATCCTTACGTGCTTTAAATGTCATAACTGCGACAACTGTTTCGTTGGAGAGGTCGATTCCCTTATGATCCTTGTCGATGTCAAAGAGAATATTCCATGAAACTCTGCCGTTTGAATATTCCTCGGAGATCGTGCCGAGAGAAGTTTTTGTTTCGGAGCTGTATTCGAGAGCTGCGGAGTCAAAATCAACGATCTCGTGGATTCCGAGTGCATTCTTAGCGTCTTTAGCTTTGAAGCTTACTGTGATCTCGTCACCTGCTTTAGCGTTGACCTCGATCTTTCTTGAGTTGTTCTCGGTGTCTGTCTGTGTTTCGGTTTCTGTTTCGGTCTCTGTTTCTGTTTCAGTCTCTGTTTCTGTTTCTGTATCTGTCTGAGTATCGGTATCCGTATTTTCCTTACCGCCCTCGATCTCGGCATTCGCGCTAAGCTCGGAAGCCTTGAGAGTGTTGTCATCGAAACCGTAAATATCTCTTACAGTGTTCGTGCAAACTTCACCGGAATTGTCGGTGAGCGCCTCGAATTTAAATACCATAATGTCTGTTTTTCCGCTTACTCCACCGGACTGCATAACGTCCCATTTGATCGTGCCGTTATCGTCTTTCTGGGAAACCACAAGCTTGTCGCTTCCTTCTGCGGAAACAAGCTTGAACTTAGCGGGATCATATTTCAAAGTATTTGCGATACCCTCGATATTTGTCATATCAGCCGAGAAAGTAACTACTACTGTCTCGCCCTTCTTAACGTCTTTCTTTACGGTGATCGCAGCGTCTTCGTCGGGAACTTCTTCAACCGTTACGGAAGCCTCAACGCAGTCCATATTCAGCGATTTGAAATCGTAATCGTAGCAGTCTCTGACTTTGTTTGTTCCGACTGTTCCGGTCGTGTCGGCGAGAGCTTTGAAGGTCAGCTTGATGAGGTCTGTCTTATTGGTGAAATCAACGCCGTTCTTTCCGTCGCCGAAGTTTCCGTTCCAGCGGATTCCCTCGGAAGTCTGATTGTAAGACATTGTTTCTTTAAGTGTTTCCGCGGAAACAAATTCATATTTCGCTGTGTCATACTCGAAAACACTTGAGATTCCCATCAGGTTCGATCTTCCGGAAACTCCGAGAGTGACTGTGACGGTGTCGCCTTTCTTTGCGGAAGCTTCAACCGTTGTTTCGCCTTTTCCGAGATCGCCGGAGTCCGAATCGGTCACAGGCTCGGTGTCGGTTACAGACTCTGTATCCGTTTTAGGATCTGTGTCGGTCTTCGGGTCCGTATCAGTTTTCGGATCTGTGTCGGTTTTCGGATCTGTATCCGTTTTAGGATCTGTGTCGGTCACAGGGTCAGGGTTGATAGGACCGGCTTTTCCGACATTCGCAAACGGTACTGTAATGTGATCTTCATCTTCTTTTTCATGTGAATTGGGTTCCTGCTTTGAATACGGCAAAGCGGCATTATCACTCATTGAAGGATCATAAGGAAGACAATCCATGCCGGAAGTACCCATAGTCGAAATCTTCATGACACTGATACCGTTGCTTTCGAGAGAAGAAGCGGTAAGTCCGAGATTCTCGAGCGGAATGGATATTTCGTAGCACATGTCCAAAGTTGCGGATGCATGTCCTGCGGTGTTGAAATCTACCCATGCCGAGGATTCTTTAAGCGTATCGCCGGGAACACGGTCGTGATACTCACCGTAGCCGCCGTCAATGCCGATAACCTTGCTGCTTGCAATACCGTTTCCGTATTTAAGCGCAATACCCGTAGCGGTCATTTTATACGCAGGCGCTTCAAAATCGAACTTTCCGTCCGCACCGGTCTTATAGATGAACGGTCCGTTGGATGCGTTCGTTGAAAAAGCGATAAGTGTGTCGACATAAGTGTCGAACGTTATGCCCGAACCCCAGATTGTACCGCCTGTCGCATCGGTACCGTTACCCTGAGGATTCGTTCCGGTGTTCATCGCCAAAAATACGGGAAGATTCTGGATCCAAAGATTACCCTGTGAAATAGGGAAGTCATCATCGGGAGCAACGACGTCCTGAACGTTAGTCATTTCCCACATCAAATACAAATTGGTGTCGTCCCATGCAGCGTAAAGCGCATAGTCATCGCTCGCAACCTCATACATGGAACCATTACGATAAACACGCGGATCGTCATTCGCAACGCCCTGAGCGATGATAAGCGAACTGTCCCAATCGCTGGGGCTGCCGTCTACGGTGATAGATTTCTTTGCGCCGACCTGACCGTTAGGGTTGGTGGCATAGTTCAAGCCCAACGCCTCCGTGGTATGTCCGTCTGCGGAAGCGCTGCTGGAAATAAGCTCATGTTTCTTTTCACTCACTTCATCCGCTGAAGCCGGAACAGAACTTGCTGCCATCAAAAGGGCAAGCGCAGCACTCATAAGCCTGAAGGATTTTTTAGCCATATAATATTACCTCCGTTTTTGAAAGATTAAGTCTGGGGTTATCCCCTTCCCCACTTATACATTTATTAGTATAACGCTTTTAAAAAATTTTAACAAGCCCTTTTGAATTATTCTAAAATCTTTGTAAGACTTGTTAAATCTCGCTTCTTTTTTTTGTACAGATTACCGTGTTGATTCAGAAAAGAAATACTTAGCTTTAACACAATCATCACATAGTTTTTTAGGCGGTCTTATTCACTGATTTTCTGCGGAAATAAAAAAGGCTGCCGAAAAATCGGCAGCCTTTTTGCGGTCATTTCGGAGTATCGGGTGTGTTTTTTCTTTCACCGCCCGGAACGTCGTCGGGGAGGAGGATATCCCCTTTGGCGTCGCTTATGTCATCAACGATGTACATATTGTCTCCGTTTTGTTCTATCTTAAAAGTATGGTGACTTGTCCGTTCGACCGCTTCGGGATATTCCTTGTAGGAAACCGTTTGAGTCACGGTAGCGTCGATCGTATAGAAACGGTTGTTGTAGTCTATCTTATTATACTTCACGGAATATTCCGTTTTCTCAACTTCAAGCCCCGAACCTTCGTAATGATTCGAAGCGATGATCTTGTTGTTGTAATCGTTATAATACCAGAAGTCGCAGCCTTCCTTGACGATCCCGCGAAATGATATTTTTTCGTCGCCCTTGTTGTAGTATTTCATGACCGACGCCATATATCTGTCGATAAGCTTCATCGCAGCCTCATCGTCCTGAAGAAACATGCCGCACGCGTCGGCATAGATCACTCCGCCCAAAACACATAAAAATGTAACCCCTGCGACAATAGCCGCCATTTTTCTGATCATAACAAAACCTCTCCGTTTTGAAAAAAATCCTGTATTCATATTATATAACGAATTTTTTTGTTGTAAATACGGTTTCGTTATTGTTTTATTTTTATTTACATTTTTTATAATTACTATTTACAAATATGGTCATATATGTTATACTGGTCAGGGATACCACTTTATCATACTATTACTGTAATATAATAAAGCGGTAAATTTATCCCTTTCGGAGGTTTTCAATGAGAAAGATCCTTGTGACAGGCGGAACAATTTTCGTGAGCCGATATATCGCCGAATACTACGTGAATTTTGTTCCCGAATACGTTGTCGAAGAAGAAGCCGAGGTTTACGTGATGAACAGGAACACTCATAATCAGCCGCAGGGTGTGAAGCTTATTGAATGCGACAAAAATCACATCGGGAACAAACTTCGCGGTTATGATTTCGATGTTGTCATCGCGGTAAACATCTACACCGCCGATGAAATGAAAGAGCTTCTTGACAGTCTTGATTCCGTTCGCGATTTCATTTTTATTTCTTCGAGCGCGGTTTATCCCGAAACGCTTCCGCAGCCGTTTTCAGAGGATATGACGTGCGGAAAAAACTCCGTCTGGGGCGATTACGGCGTAAACAAGAGAAGGGCAGAGGAACATCTTCTGAGCCGTGTTCCGGGGGCTTATATCCTTCGTCCGCCGTATCTTTACGGGAAGATGAACAATCTCTACCGTGAAGCGTTTGTGTTTGACTGTGCGCTTGCGGAAAGACCGTTTTTCATTCCGAACGACGGATCGATGCAGCTTCAGTTTTTCCATGTCGGGGATCTCTGCCGGTTCATCGACACTCTTCTCAGACTTCATCCGGAAAACCACATTTTCAATGTCGGAAACCGTGAAACGGAAACGATCAAAACGTTTGTCGAAAAATGTTACGCAACGGTAGGTGAAAAGACGGAACTGATCTCCGTTTCAAAGGATCATGCCCAGAGAAGTTACTTTCCTTTTCACGACTACAGCTATGTTCTGGACGTTGAAAAAATGCATGAACTAATGCCCGAAACATTACCTATGTCAAAGGGACTTAAGGATTCTTTCAAATGGTACGTAAATAATCAGACCGCGGTCTTTAAGAAGCCGTACTTTGATTATATTGATAATATACTTTCAAGAACAGAGTTCGAGTAACCGGTCGAACGGGTTCGGGGCGACAGCCCCGATGGGTTATAGGGCGAAGCCCTATAACCCAAAAACCCCCTTTTCCTTGAGGGAAAAGGGGATCCGGGGGTATGGGTGACGACAATAGCTTTGACCGAAGAATAAGCTCGGATTCGATAGCGAAAACCATTCTTTACATCGACAACACACGATAGACTCTGCAATTATTGTAATTCCGAGTATAAGAAGTTTGAGATAACAACTATTTATTTTCCTGCGCATATTTGCAGAATTCTTTCATACAGCATTCTTCGCATTTAGGCTTTCGTGCTGTGCAGACTGCGCGTCCGTGGAGGACGAGTCTATGGCAGAAATCATTTGACTCCTTGGGATCGAGAACTTCTTTCAGAATAAATTCTATTTTTTTAGGATCTTTGATATCATGAAAGCCGAGTCTGGACGTGATCCTTATGCAGTGAGTATCGACCACGACAGCGGGCTTTTTGAAAATATCCCCGACAACGAGATTGGCGGTTTTCCGTCCTATTCCCGCAAGGGAAGTCAACTCCTCGATCGTTCCGGGAACTTCGCCTTCAAAGCTCTCACAAAGCTGGCTGCACATTGTCACAATGTCGCGTGCTTTGGTTTTGTAGAGTCCGCAGCTTTTTATCAGTTCTTCAACTTCGGAAACGTCCGCTTCGGCAAAATCCCGGGCGGTTCTGAACTTTTCAAAAAGAGCCGGCGTCACAAGATTGACTCTTGCGTCTGTGCATTGCGCGGAAAGCCGTGTAGCGATAAGAAGCTGAAGCGGATCGGTATAGACAAGAGAACAGACTGCGCCGGGGTATTCTTTTTTCAAAGCAGCGATCGCCAGATCGGCGCGCTTTTTTTGTGTTATTTCTTTCATGGCTGTCCTCCGTGTATTACCGGCAGCGCCGGACGAAATACGGTCGGGAAGTCCCGACCGGCAGATCTTTCATTCACTTTTTGAATTGAGTAAATTTATCCCTTGTAACTGTAACCTCCGAGGTAACGTTCCGCTTTGTCGATAACTCTCAGATCGTTTTCATAGCAGCACATTTCCCTCGCCTGAGCGAAAGAAACCCATATAAAATAGTCGATCTCGCTTTCCTGAATGTGAACGTCGTCGGAAAAAGTTTCCGCAAGAAAAAAGACGACCCGTTTTCTCACCTTTCCGAAAGGACAGTAATCGCTCGTTTCGCGGAATCCGGGGTGGATCTTTACGTCAAGATCCGTTTCCTCTTTTATTTCGCGGGTCGCTGTCTGACGCTCGTTTTCTCCGAGTTCCACGTGGCCTTTGGGAAACGACCAATATTTTCCGTTTTTGTTTTTCACAAGGAGAACCTTCAATTCTTCGGGTGCGCGGTAGAAAACTATCGCGCCGCACGATTTTTCGTAAAGGCAGCTCACTCTTCCCAAACGAAAATTTCTCAGACGCCGAAGCCTTTTTTTTATCAGAGGCTCATAATATATCTGACCCTCGGGAGCGGCAATAAGCTTGGTCTGATTAGAATTTTTCGATTGGGCTATGGCGATGACGGTGCAGTGAACATAGTCTCTCGGTTTGTCCCTTGAAAGAAGATAGATGTTTCTTCTTCGCGTTCCGACCATGTAGTAACCGTTGTAAAGTCCTGCGTAAGGGATCGCCGAAATGACTTTGACATCAAGCTTTTTTCCAAGCATACTGTCACCCCCTACGTAATTATTATTTCTGAATTTATATATTGTTGTCAAATAAATCCCTCAATCTCTGACAATATAGTGAATTGTTCGCGTCGGTAATACTGCTTATGAACAGTACATGAGTTATATCGTTTTCCTGAATGTATTCGTTAATATTTCCCTTGTAAAGCTCCGTGTCGATAACATGGACCTCTTCATAAGCCGGAACGAGATATCCGATTACAGGTTCTCCGGCGTGGTCTTTGATGATAAGAAGGTTTTCGTCGTTATCGTTTTCAACATTATAAATTTTGAGGAGAGCCGTGTCTTTGGCAGGAAAAACGCTGAGCGGGTCGGAGTTCGATTTTTCCGTGGTGAAAAGGTCTGTCTCCGTTTCATCTCCCGATTCGAGATCTACGCTGAAGCAGTTGTAGTGAACGGGGAGTTTGAAAAAGTCGACAGTGTCGGCATTGTCGAAAAGCTCCTGATTTCCGTGGGGCTGAAGCTTTTCGTCGGTCGTCCGGGCGATGAAAGAACCCTCAAAGCGTCTGACGTTCCCTTTCTTTTCGGAAAGCTTTTCGGTTGAATAGATATAATCGGGTTTGAATCCTGCCGTCTGAGCAAATTCTCTGTAAGCATAATAGCCGCCGAGATAAGTAAGACTCTCGTCCGTCCGATAGTAGATATACTCGTTTTTGTGGAGATCGAACGTACCGTAAAGGTCAACGTCGGTGACCCTGTCCATGAGAGCCGATCTCATTTTCTCAAGATTATCTTTCTGAGAATTGGAATATTTGCGATAATCGGGGTACAGTCCGAATTCCGTATTTGTCGGGATCACCATGCTGTAAACCGAAACGTCATCGGCGAGCGGAGATGTAACGCTGTTCAGGACAGCCGAGTAATTCACCGCTGTGTCATCGATCCCTTTGAACATGACGTAACCGCTTCCTTCCGAAACGAAGACCTTGCTGTCGACTATGTCGAAGCTGCCGCTCGGGGCGTCCGGAGAATCGGGCGTTGCCGTATCAGCCGTTTCGATCGGCTGAGCTTCGGTGTCGGTATCCTTAAAGGAATCAACGAATGGACCGAGATATTTAACAAAAATAAATATCAATGCCGCAGCAGCGATAACTGCCGCGATAATGACAAAATATCTGATAAAACCGTTTCCGGAAGACTTTCTTTTAAATCCGGAAGCTTTGTGCCGCCGTCTGCCATAGCCTCCGGTTCTGTGTTCGTAACCTCTGTGAGAAAAATTGCTCATGTCGGTATTCCTTTCAAATCATAAAACTCTACACTTTATAGTATAATACAAAATCCCCCTCAATACAACCTTTTTTTATCACATGACGAGGAAATCGGTTCAAGGCGATACCGCACAGCAATGATGGTTAGGAAGATATAAAAGAAAAAAAGAACGGCATAATCCGTTCTTTTTCAGGGAAATCGTATTTTAGAAAGAGGTCAGAATCATTTTAATATTCCTGTTGCGGTGTTAGCAATCATTCACCGCAAGTCTGATTCGTATCGGCAGTGTTAGCAATCATTCACTGCA
>CACYDE010000099.1 GCA_902773045.1 uncultured Ruminococcus sp.
AGCTGCTTTTCTTTTGCTTTCTGTTTACGGCTATGGTTCGGATCGCCGTCATTGGCGGAGCAGTCAATGGGCTTTACTTTTATTCTAAGCCGATTCAGGATCGGGTGATCGCTATGGGTCTGACGGAAAGAGAAACCGTGAGCCGGAAACGAAAACGCTTCATGATCCCGTTCTTTCTTGTTATGCTTTCTGCGCTTCTGCTGATAATCGGACTTTGGAACGGTGTAAACGATTTCAAGAACGCTTATTTACAGGCGCTTCTGTTTTTGGAGATCATGAATTGGTACGACGGTATCGTGATCGACAAGCTTTGGGTCGGACACAGCAGTTTCTGGGTGATTCCGGGAACGGAGGATCTGCCTTTTGTGCAGACGTGGACGCAGATTTTAAAGAAGCGTGGCATACTCACATTGATTTGGATAGCAGGCGCAGCAATCGTTGCCGGACTTATTGTTTTGATTTTTTGAAAGCAGACAAACGGGGGATATGAAATATATTCCCCGTTTGTTCGTTTTTACGAAAGTCTCGAGAAGTCGGACAATAAATCATAGCAGCGATTATTTCATGAAGAAGGAAGTATGACGGCAGAAAGATATTGTTTTAAAAAACAATGGAACGGAAGAAGCAAGAATCGACCGAAAGGATAGATAAAAAGCTGCCATTCGGTCGATATACTTGTTTGTTTTTATAAATACTGCTCACAGACAGAATGATTCGCTAAGATTCGATAGTGACACAGAACAATGCTTTAGATAAAGAATATTGTTCGGATTATTGCAGCTTGACAGATTGGAATCAAAAGAGTATACTCAAATTGTTGTTCATACGACCTTTGAAAAAATGCTTATTCAGTGATCAAGCCTGCAAAAATCGGATTGAATACTTACATTTAGATTGCAAAAACAGTTTTTTAGAGATATCCTTTAGAGATATTCGACAAAACAAACGGGGAGTAAATATGATAAAAAAAAGATTTATTTCGTTGCTCGCGGTCGTGATCCAATTATTTACAATGACGGGTTTACTGACAGGTTGTGAATCCGCCGCAAATCTCGGAAAAGACGCAATTGAGAAATATGTCAAAGAAGAGATCGGGTTGTCAGATTTCGATGTTTCCTCTCGATTCGAAAAAGTAAAGCCTGAAAACAGTCTTTTGACGAGCAGACTTTGGACTGTGACCGATAATAAATATGACGTTGAATTTCACGTTCTTGACGAGCACGCCGGTTCGGGCGGCGGTGGCGGCGGAATAAACTTCGACACCGCTAACTATCTGAAAAATGATTACGTACAGAAGCTTATCTCAAAGTATGCAGATGAGCTGCCGGTTTTATCACAAATAGATTACGAATTTACAGAAAAACATCGAGCAGAACAGGGCAAAACATTCGATTACTATGAGCCTTTCAGAAAATATGGCTTTGAAACGGGTGATCTTAAAGGTTCTTACAAAACAAGAACAGAATTAAACAAGCTTTTTGAACAGATCGACATTCTGGAAGAAGCGTTAAATGATCTTTTCGATCCCATTCCGAAAGATATTTACGTTTATGCAAGATATATGTATGAGGATCGTGACGGAGTTACCGATCATTGTCTGGCTGATATTGCTATACCTGTGTTTGGCTCAAAAGATGAGAAACAGGGATATTTTGAATTGATCGAACCCCATTTTCTCGAAATGGTTTTGTGGTTTCGCTGTGACGATGAAGCGCTGAATGAGTATTCACACGAAGAGATCGCACGGTTTGTATCGGAGACGGACTATGTCAGTCCGCTCGGAGTGTATCACGGCGATAGTGATCTCCCCGATATGTTTGATGATATTACAAGTATAAGAACAAACACAGGTGCCCCTGTAAGCTTCGGAACACTGTATGAGATTCTTAAAAGAGAGAATTTTCCCGTTAACGGAACACCTCGTCAGTTCAGCTTTAAAGGCATTGACGGCGCAGAATACGAAGTGTCTTACAATTTTAAAGATGCCCCCGAATACTACGACTATGGTTATCGGTGGTATTATAATAAAAACGGTGAAAAAGAGTATATGGAGAATGAACATACATACGCTTTCTCCTTTGGACAGGTGCTTAATATGACAGGGATAGAATTGTCTTATGGAGGAGAAAAAGTCCGATCACAGGATGATACCGAAAACCCGGAAGCTGCAGACAACACTGACAGTGCATTCGATCCATCGGACAGTAAGCTTACAGAGAGTACATCGGTAAATAGTGAAATGCAAAACAACAGCTCGTTTACCGTAAGTATGCCCGATATAGATATTCCCGATGTAAGCGTTCCTGTTGTATCAATGCCGGTTTTTGATCTGACCTCTTCAAAATGAACATAGCGATCGCACGATCTGTTTTTATACTGAAGTGAAAACGCTGTTTTGAGTTCCCCTTAAGGCAACACCGCATAAAGACCACATGACGGTATCCTAAGGAAATTTGCGGTAATGCCTAAAGTAATTATAGCAAACCAAACAAATATCCAGACAAGTTCGACGCCCCGGTAATCGCATAGCTGCGTTGTCGTCCTCGACATACGCCCATTGGCGCGTGCCCTTGGGGTACGCCAGTATGCCTTCGTCCTCCGCCTTGCTC
>CACYDE010000100.1 GCA_902773045.1 uncultured Ruminococcus sp.
ATGTCGAGGACGACAACGCAGCTATGCGCTTACCGGGGCGTCGAACTTGTCTGGATATTTGTTTGGTTTGCTATAATTACCCATCTTTCCTTTTCGAAGCTGTGTTTTGCAGGAATTTAAACAGAGTTCCGAGTAAGCGGTTGAATGAGTTCGGGGCGATAGCCCCGATGGGATAGAGGGCGAAGCCCTCTATCCTGATAGCCCCCGTTTCCTTGAGGGAAAGGGGGGCTGGAGGTATGGGGGTATGGGTGACGACAATAGCTTTGATCGAAGAACGATCTCGGATTTGACAGCTAAAACTATTCTTTACATCGACAACCCAATATAGAATCTACATTCATTGTAATTTTATGTATAGGAACTTTGAGTTAATAAAATATAAAGTTCGAACGCAGAGGTTCGGGGACGCAGTCCGGCAAAGACGTGGGCTTCTTCATGGCAGAAAAACGATATTACTGTTTTGAGCGATATTAAATTGTAGACAGTAGACTTAAAAATAAAATTTTTAAATTAGGTTTAAACTATGTTTGAAGAATATATTTATCACGGAAAGAAAAAATTAAGATGCGGCTATACAACCGGTTCCTGCGCTGCGGCGGCTTCAAAGGTCGCATGCGAGATGCTTGTGGCACAGGAGAAAAAGAGTTCCGTCGAACTGATGACTCCCAAGGGAATAATCCTAAAACTTGACGTGCTTCAAGCTCGGATAAACAAGGATAACGCCTCATGCGCTGTTAAAAAGGACAGCGGCGACGATCCCGATGTTACTAACGGTATTCTCGTTTTTTCAAAGGCTGAAAAAATACCTTCCGGGATCGTGGTCGAGGGCGGCGAAGGCGTGGGGAGAGTCACAAAGCCCGGACTCGATCAGCCTGTCGGAAATGCGGCGATCAACTCCGTCCCCCGAAAAATGATAGAATCGGCGGTATCCGAGATACTTGAAAAATATGATTGCCGTTTTGGTATCAGGATCACGATCTCCGTTCCCGGGGGAGCTGAGATAGCGAAGAAAACTTTTAACCCCAGAATGGGGATAGAGGGCGGAATTTCCGTGATAGGAACAACAGGGATCGTCGAACCGATGAGTTCTTCCGCTCTGATAGAAACGATCAGAACCGAGGAAAGTCAAAGGCGTGCGGAAGGCTATAGAAATCTTGTCCTGACTATAGGTAATTACGGAAATAGTTTTCTGGCGGAGAAAATGCCATATGCTGTCAAAAAAAGTGTTATGTGCAGTAATTTTATCGGTGAAGCGATAGACTTTTCTCTTGAATACGGTTTTGAAAGTGTAATAATTATCGGTCATGTCGGAAAACTTGTGAAGCTTGGCGCAGGGATAATGAACACCCATTCATCTCAGGCAGACGGAAGAATGGACGTTCTTGTTACTTGCGGAGTACTCGAAAACGTTGACATAAATGTACTAAAAAGGATACCCGGTTGTGTGACGGTTGATTCGGCGCTCGATGAGCTTGAAAAAGTCGGAATGAGGGAAAAAGTTTGCCGGAGGCTTCTTGAAAAAATTGAATTCTACCTTGAAGCAAAAGTTAAAGGTGAAATAAAGATCGGTGCGGTTCTTTTTTCTGAAAAATACGGAATTATCGGAAAAACCGGCCGTGCAAACGAGATAATCGAAAAGGTATCGGAGGAATACAATGGTTAATTTTGTTGGAGCAGGCTGCGGCGCGGCAGATTTGATAACTGTTCGCGGAATGCGGCTGATTCAAAATGCAGACGTTATAATTTACGCCGGATCTCTGGTCAATCCCGAACTTCTTGAATTCGCTAAAAGAGACTGTGAAATTCACAACAGCGCGCTGATGACTCTTGACGAGGTTGCGGAGGTTATTATCGACGCCGAAAAAAAAGGAAAAAATACGGTCAGACTTCATACGGGAGACCCGAGCATTTTCGGAGCTGTCCGTGAACAGTTCGACCGTCTGGAAAATCTCGGGATACCTTTTGAAGTTTGTCCGGGAGTAAGTTCCTTCTGCGGTGCAGCTGCGGCGTTAAAGGCAGAATATACGCTTCCCGATGTTTCTCAGACAGTAATAATAACGAGGCGCGCAGGAAGGACTCCCGTTCCCGAAAACGAGAGCATTGAAAGTCTGTCAAAACATGGTTCTTCAATGGTGATCTTTCTCAGTGCGGGAATGGTCAAAGAGCTTTCTTCGGAGCTTATGAACGGAGGCTTCACTCCCGAAACGCCTGCGGCGATCGTTTATAAAGCCAGCTGGAAAGATGAAAAGATATGCCGCTGCACAGTGGGAAGTCTTGCCGAAACTGTGGAGAAAAATGCAGTCAAAAAAACGGCGCTGATCTGTGTGGGAGATTTTCTGGGAGATGATTACTCGCTGTCCAAGCTGTATGACGAAGGGTTCGAAACAGAGTTCAGGAAGGCGAAGTATTCATGAATATATCAATCATATCATTCACGGAAAACGGACGTTTGATCTCAAAAAAATTATACGAACACAGATCCGAAAAGTTAAGATTCAAACGATTTACTTTCGGAAAATTTACCGATGACGAGTCGATCCGGTTTGACAAAACGCGAGAGCTTGTAGAAAAGCTTTTTAAAAACGATGACGCTCTTGTTTTTGTTTCATCGTGCGGAATAGCCGTTCGCACGGTCGCTCCATTTCTCGGGTCAAAAACAAGCGATCCTGCCGTTGTTGCGATAGACGAACAGGGAAAATTTGCGGTTTCACTGTTGTCCGGACATTTTGGGGGAGCGAACGCGCTTGCTGTGAAGATCGCGGAAATTATCGGTGCGGTTCCGGTCATAACGACAGCAACGGATATCGGAGGAAAATTTTCCCCTGACAGTTTTGCCGCTGCAAACCATCTGTATCTCAACGATTTTGAAACGGCAAAACTCATTGCAGCCGAAATCGTAAACGGAGGAAAAATCGGTTTTTACAGCGATTATAAATATATAAACCGACCCGATAAATTTTTTGATGACAGCGAAAAAAAGCTTGGGATCTGCATAAGCGCAGCACCGAAAAAGCCTTTTGAAAAAACTTTGAATCTTTTTCCGAAAAACGTTATCATAGGCGTCGGATGCAAAAAAAATACAGAAGCGAAAGCATTAGAGTCTTTTTTGACCGAGATGCTCGAAAAATTCGGGATAGATATTGAGAGAGTTATTGAAATTCACACTATTGATCTGAAAAAAGAAGAGGCGGCAATATTGTCGTTTGCCGAGAAATACGGATTATCGCTGAGATTTTACTCATGCGATGAACTCATGAGGACTGAGGGTGAATTTTCGGGTTCGGATTTTGTGAAAAGTATTACGGGAGCGGATAATGTCTGTGAAAGAAGCGCATGCGCTTCGGGAGGAAAATTGATTATCGGAAAACAGTCAATGCATGGAATGACATTTGCGGCGGCTGAATCGGAAGTGATACTTGATTTTGAGAGGGAGATTCTATGAAATTATATATCGTTGGATTCGGCGCGGGGGACCCGGAAGGAATGACTCTGAAAGCCAGAAAGATCATAGAAAGCAGTGATGTTGTCGTGGGATACACGGTGTATGCGCAGCTGATGAAAAAATGTTTTCCGCTTAAATCTTATATCACCACGCCTATGAGAAAAGAACGTGAGCGTGTTAAGATGGCTTTAGAGGAGACGAAGAACGGGAAAACCGTTTCTCTGATATGCAGCGGCGACAGCGGAGTTTACGGAATGGCAGGTCTTGCTTTTGAGATGTCGAAAGAATATCCCGATGTTGAAGTTGAAGTCATTCCCGGAGTGACGGCGGCATTAAGCGGCGGCGCAGTTCTCGGCGCTCCGCTGACTCACGATTTTGCGGTGATAAGTCTTTCGGATCTGATGACGCCGTGGGAAAAAATCGAGAAGCGGCTTGAATGTGCGGCAATAGGTGATTTTTCTGTTGCGATCTACAACCCTTCTTCCAAGAAGAGGTATGATTATCTGGAACGTGCGTGTGATATAATGCTGAGGTATAAGGATAAAAATACAGTCTGCGGTTTTGTCAGGAATATCGGAAGAGACGGGGAAACCTTTGAGATCATGACTCTTTCGGAGCTTAGGCTATCGTCTGTAGATATGTTTACCACTGTTTTTATAGGGAACAGTGAAACGAAAGTGATTAACGGAAAGATGGTCACTCCGCGAGGCTACGTCAATGTGTAGGATACTTATTTTCGGAGGCACAACGGAGGGGAGAGAGCTTGCGGAATTCTGCGGTAAAAATAATATCTCTGTATACTTAAGCGTTGCGACTGATTACGGCGCGGAAGTTGTCCGAAAATTTCGGTGCGTTCATATTCTGAAAGGAAGACTTAACAGCGGAGATATCATGGATCTTATCATCAAAAACGGGATAGATAATGTTTTTGACGCGACGCACCCTTACGCCGTTGAAGCTACAAGAAATATAAAAACCGCATGTGAAAAAACTTTCGTCAATTATTTAAGGATCAAGAGAGATGAATATGATATCGTCCCGGCGGGAAAGTATTTTGACGACATCAATGCGCTTGCCGATTACTTGAAGGGTAAAAGCGGAAAGATCCTTGTGACAACGGGAAGTAAGGATCTTAAAGTTTTTTTGGAAATAGAAAATTACCGCGAACGATGCGTTGTCAGGGTCCTTCCGTTGGAGGGTGTTGTCTCGGAATGTCAGGAGCTTGGATTTTTAAGTGAAAATATTGCGGCTGAGAAAGGTCCTTTTTCGGTCGAGCAGAATCTGAATCTTCTTGAAAAGTTCAATATAAAATATCTGGTGACCAAAGAGAGCGGAACGGCAGGCGGATTTGAAGCAAAAGTCCTGGCGGCAGAAAAATACGGTGCCGAACTTCTGATCGTCAGACGACCGATCGAGAACGGGATCACAGTTGAAGAAGCGGAAAAAATCATTCATACGGAGGTGTGAGATGAAAAAAAGAGTAAATATTGTCGGAGTCGGAATGAACAGGGCTTCAAATATGACCGAAAACGCCTTGGAGGCGGTGGAGAAAGCTGATGTTATCATAGGCGCAAAGCGTATGACATCTTTTTTTCCGAAACTTAAAAAGCCTGTTTTTATATCATATGATCCGTTGGAAATAAAATCTTTTCTCTCGGATCATGAATATACAAACGCAGCGGTGCTGTTTTCGGGAGACTGCGGCTTTTACAGCGGCGCTCAGAGGCTGTTGGCTGTTTTGAAAGATGATTTTGACTGTGAGGTTTACTGCGGAATATCCTCTCCTGTTTATTTCTGTTCAAAGCTTAAGCTTCCGTGGTCGGATATTAAATTTGTCAGTCTTCACGGAAAAACAGCCAATATCGCAAGAATCGTTTCTTCCAACAAAAGAACCTTTTTTCTTATGGGAGGGAGCGTTACCGTTTCGGATGTTTGCGAAAGACTTTGTGAATATGGTCTTTCCGACGTGAAAATATATATCGGTGAAGAACTCGGCGGCAGAGACGAAAAAATAACGTTTGGCTATCCGAGAGAATTTTTAAATACGAAAACCAGCTCTTTGTGCGTTTTGATGACGGAAAACATAAATTACGAAAAAACTATCAGAAGCTCGATCCCGGATAATGAGTTTTTGAGGGGCAGAGTTCCTATGACCAAATCGGAGGTCAGAGGACTATCTGTTTCAAAGCTTCAAATAGGAAAAGATGATATTTGCTGGGATATCGGAAGCGGAACCGGTTCTGTTTCTGTTGAAATGGCATTGAAATGCGAAAACGGAAAGGTTTATTCTGTTGAAAAAAATATTGAGGCAGTGAAGCTGACGGATGAGAACCGTCACAGATTTCGCTGTGACAATATCGAAATAATAAATGAAACAGCACAATCCGCCGCCCAAAACCTGCCTGCGCCGGACTGTGTTTTCATCGGAGGATCGAGCGGCGGTCTTGAAATAATAACGGATATTGTTTATAATAAGAATCCGAAAGCCAAAATTGTTGTTACGGCTGTATCAATAGAAACGCTGAGTCAATGTGTGTCGATCTTCGGAAAATATAACGTTGATCCGGAAATAATCCAGCTTTCCGTAACGAGGACAAAAAAAGCGAGTAATCATACCATGCTTAATGCGGAAAACCCGATTTTTATTATACGGAGTGAAAAAAATGAATAGGATCATGATTGCCGGAACCGGCAGCGGTTGTGGAAAAACGACCGTCACCTGCGCTCTTCTGCAAGCTATGAAAGACCGCGGCCTTGAAGTTTCTTCGTTTAAATGCGGTCCGGATTATATAGACCCGATGTTTCACAAAAAAATAATCGGTATAACATCCCATAATCTCGACAGTATGTTCTGTGACAAAAATACAATAAATTACCTTCTTAAAAAATATTCCGCAGAGTATTCGGTTATTGAGGGCGTGATGGGGTATTATGACGGTGTGGGTGATAATTATTCTTCATGTAATATTGCTCTTGACACTAAAACGCCGACTGTTATAGTTGTTGACTGCAAAGGAATGAGCCGTTCAATCGGCGCGGTTATTACAGGCTTTTTGACATTTTCAAAAAATAATATAAAAGGTTTTATTTTTAACAGACTACCGGAAAGTCTGTCCGAAGATGTTCGGAAGCTGTGTGAAGAAATGGAAACGATTTACCTCGGACGACTTCCGTTTGACGCGGATTGCTCGATAGAAAGCCGTCATCTTGGATTGGTTTCCGACGGAGATCAGTATAAAATAAAAGAAAAAATGAAAAAGCTTTCATTGCTTGCCGAAAGAAATATAAATATTGATAAATTTATCAATATTTCAAAGCAAGCAGGTGAGATAGGCAACGCCGATCTATATATTGATAAATTTATAGATAAAAAAATAAGAGTGGCTGTTTCCGAGGACGATGCATTTTGTTTTTCATACGAAGAGAATCTTGATCTGCTTAGAGAGCTTGGCTGTGAAACAGTGAAGTTTTCACCGCTTCGTGACGATCATCTTCCGCAAAATATAAGCGGTTTGATATTATCGGGGGGATATCCCGAGATTTACTGTGAGGAACTTTTTGCGAACAGAACACTTATGAATGAAATAAGGGATAAAATAAATTCCGGTCTTCCGACTGCTGCCGAATGCGGAGGATTCATTTATCTTCATCAAAATGTAGAATCTGCCGAGGGAAAGCTATTTAAAGGTGTTGGCGTTATCGGAGGAAAAGCTTATAAAACGCCGCGGCTTCAGCGTTTTGGATATGTAGATCTCCATGCGAAAAACGACGGTTTGTTCTGTGGAAAGGGTGAGATCCTGAAAGCTCACGAGTTTCACTATTGGGACAGTACTAATGTCGGCGAAGGATTCAGCGCGGTGAAGGTCAGCAGAAAACTGTCTTATGACTGTATTCACAGCAGCATGAATTTATATGCCGGCTTTCCTCATCTGTATTTTTATTCTGATCCGACAATGGCAGAAAACTTTGTGAAAAGGTGCGTCGAATGGAAAGAGAAAAATTGACGGAATTATTGAGTATGATCGAAGAACCGGATAAACAAGCACAAATAAGGGCGGAAGAAAGATGGAATAGCGTGGCTAAGCCGCTCCACAGTCTCGGATTGCTTGAGGAAGCCGTTATCAGGATATCCGGCATGACAGGCAGCGAAAATATTGATATCGGAAAAAGATGTGTTGTTGATTTTTGCGCGGATAACGGAGTTGTTTGTGAGGGTGTTACTCAGAGTGACAGCAGCGTTACATCTGTTGTTGCGCTTGAAATGGCACGCGGAAGATCAAATATAAATACCCTTGCAAAAGTGTATAATGCCGATGTTAAAGTTGTCGATGTGGGCATTAAAAGTGATATTACTCATGAAAATATTATTCCCGGAAAAGTATCGTTTGGTACCGAGAATATAGTCAAAGGACCGGCAATGACCGTTTCACAGGCAGAAGAAGCTGTCGGAGCAGGAATGGATATTGTTTTAATGTGTAAAAACGAGGGCTATAAGATTCTTGTCACAGGCGAAATGGGAATAGGAAATACAACGACCTCATCTGCAATAGCTTCCGTTATGCTCGGGCTTCCGCCGGAAAAGGTTACAGGAAGGGGCGCGGGACTTTCGGACGATGGATTGAAAAGGAAGATCAACGCGATCAAATGCGCGATAGACGTGAACGCGCCGGACAAAACAGATCCTATGGGGGTTTTGTCAAAGCTTGGCGGTTATGATATCGCTGCAATGACGGGAATGTTCCTCGGCGGTGCGCTTTATCATGTTCCTGTTGTGATAGATGGGTTTATTTCAGCCGCGGCAGCTTTGATTGCTTTCAAAGTCGCTCCTCTTTCAAGGGATTATATGCTCTGCTCTCATGTGTCGGACGAACCGGCGGGAGAAATGATACTGAAAGAGCTGGGACTTCGTCCTGTGATAACGGGCAATATGCGGCTTGGTGAAGGAGCGGGAGGAGTAATGCTTCTTCCGCTCCTTGACGGAGCGCTGGCGGTTTATAATTCCGCTCACAGATTTGAGGAACTTCCGATTGAAAGGTATGTTGATATCTAATGATTATAATGATAACGGGCGGAAGCAAAAACGGAAAATCCCGGACAGCCGAGCAGATCGCAGATTCGTTCCGACTGAAAAAATACTACATAGCGACTATGGAGCCTTTCTCGGACGAAGCCGCTTGTGCAATAGAGCGCCACAGAAAAATGAGAAGCGGAAAAGGTTTTGAAACTATAGAGAAATATGTCGATATAAACGATATTGTTGTTGAAAAAGAGAGCGTTGTTCTGCTTGAATGTATCGGAAATTTATGCGCCAATGAAATGTTTGAAAACGGGATAGAAGATCCGGTTTTTAAAATTATTTCCGGAATAAAAAAAATCGGCGATTTTTCAAATGTTTTCGTTATTGTGACGAGTCAGGTCGGCAACGACGGGATGGAGTACCCTGATCCAACGATGAAATATATAGAGAACATGGGGAGGTTAAACCGCGGTATCGCTGAAATTTCCGATTGTGTTATTGAAGTGGTTTACGGAATACCGCTTGTTCTGAAAGGAGAAAAGCCGCTGTGTCTTTGCTGAAATCTTTTTGCTCCGCATTTTTAATGTATTCGAGGATACCGGTGCCAAGGGTTGAATGGAAAGAAGAAAACAGAAGATTCTCGCTTTGTTTTTTTCCTCTTGTCGGTGCAGTGACAGCAGGTTTATTTTTGCTGTGGTTCCTCGTCTGTGAGAAATTGGGATTTGAAAAAATATTTTTTGCGGCATTTGCTTCGGCGATCCCGGTCATTGTGACGGGGGGAATTCATCTTGACGGATTCTGTGATGTCTGCGACGCCAAGGCGTGTTTAGAAGGCCGTGAAAAAATGTTTGGGGTGATGAAGGATTCGAGAATCGGTGCGTTCGCTGCAATAGATCTGGTGATATACTTTTTGATTCAGACCGCATGTTTTGCGGAAATAAAAAGCTTTGAAACGGCTTTGATCTGTGCGTCG
>CACYDE010000101.1 GCA_902773045.1 uncultured Ruminococcus sp.
AAAATAAAAAAAGAAAGACTTTTACAATATACAAAAATCTTTTCATATTTTGTTCGATATAATAATTTTATCATATACACTTTATTACTTATCACAAAAATACAAAAAAATTTGTTTCCAAAATATAAAAAATTGATATTTCCTCTTGACTAAATCAAAATAAACAGGTAAAATATAATCGTAGATAAGTTAAGGAGTTGAAGCCGATGAGCGAAGAATTTGAAGCCGATCTGATCGTCCTTCTTGACGATGACGGCGAAGAGCATTCTTTCGAGATACTTGATACTCTTGAACATGAAGACAAAACCTATTATGCGCTCCTTCCTCTTTTAGAGGATCCTCAGGATCAGGTTGAGTCGGACGGTGAGTATTATATTTTTGAAGTGATCGAAGAAGACGGTGAAGAACAGCTTGCGGAAGTTGAAAATGATGAACTTCTCGATGAGCTTGCCGAAATTTTCGAAAAGCGTTTTGAGAATCTTTTTGACGATGTTGATGAAGAGTCTTGATAACAAGACTTTGAATATTAAAAATATCCTGCGTAACGCGTGAATGTGTTCTTTATAACCCTACAAACCAATTATCGGGAACCGGACTCTCGCGGCGGATTGCAGACCTCCCGCTTTTTGCGGACGAAGGGAGCGTGAACCCGTGAGGAGGTACCCACCTGTCACTTAGTAGGCAGGTTATGCACGAACACCTACGGTTATGCGGGATTTTTTATTTTCGAGTATAATCTCTGACTATCGGGAAACGATATTCAGAGATTATTTTTTACCGGAAGGAGAAGGATAAAATTGAAAACAAAAACAAGAAATGAGGATCGTCTCATCGGACTTCTTTCGGGAACAGTCAACGGACTTCTCGGAGCCGGCGGAGGAATGCTCATTGTTCCGGCGCTGAAAAAAGAAACAGAAATCAAAAAAGCGCACGCAACGACCGTCGCAGTGATAATGCCGATGTGCATTGTCAGCAGCATTTTATATATCACCTCGGGAAGAGTCACTCTGAGCGACGCACTTCCCTATGCGCCCTTCGGGATCATCGGATCATGGATCGGAGCATTTTTTCTCACAAGAATAAAAGCCGACCGTTTGCGCATGGTCTTCAATTTATTCATGATCTGGGCAGGAATAAGAATGTTGATGAGATAGGAGAAATTTATGGAATGGCTGATCTGTGCATTCGCCGGAATACTTTCGGGGATCATCGGAGGAATGGGAATGGGCGGAGGAGGAGTACTGATAATATATCTTAATATTTTCACCGATACACCTCAAACGACCGCTCAAGGAATTAATCTTCTTTTCTTTCTTCCGACAGCCCTCTTCGCCGTTGTCTATTACTCACGAAAAAAGCTTATTGAATGGAAAATTGCGATCCCCTTATCACTGACGGGAATCGCAGGAACTCTGATCGGGTCGTATCTTTGCGGGAAATTTGACGATACTCTTCTGACTAAGATTTTCGCTCTGCTTCTTCTTTTCATGGGTATAAGAGGTTTATTCTCTAAAAAAACATAAAAATAATATCAGAAAAACATCAAGGACTGCATTTTTTCAAACGCAATCCTTGATGTTGTACATTTATCAAAAAAGAAGAAAAAAACTATGTAGAAAAATGCTTGTAAGCAGCTTTTTAACTATGAGCCATAAAATAACAAATTGAAAATCGCAACAACTCATCGTCAGGCTATGAGATCCCGAAAATATTGTTATAATAACTCAAACTTCCCATACATAAAATTTCAATGAATGTTGAGTCTGTCGTGGGTTGTCGATGTAAAGAATAGTTTTCGCTGTCGAATCCGAGATCGTTCTTCGATCAAAGTTATTGTCGTCACCCATCCCCCCTTTCCCTCAAGGAAAAGGGGGCTATCGCCCCGAACCCATTCAACCGCTTACTAGGAATTCTGTTTAACACAGCTTCGATAAGGAAGATGGGTAATTATAGCAAACCAAACAAATATCCAGACAAGTTCGACGCCCCGGTAAGCGCATAGCTGCGTTGTCGTCCTCGACAT
>CACYDE010000102.1 GCA_902773045.1 uncultured Ruminococcus sp.
CAAGAGATTTCTGTGCAGTATGACGGAAAAAGATCAAGCAGATTCGGTACAAAGTCGTTAGACGGTCTTTGTGCGGTGTTGCCTTAAGCTTTAGCGTCGCCTTGGAGCGGCGAGGAAAGTTAATCTTAACCTTAGTCAGGGGCGCTTTCTGCCAAAGCGCCCCTCTACTTAAAACAGTCCACCAGACTGTTTTAAGTATTCACCCCTGCCGCCTTGCCTCCCCGCAAGCTTTTTGAAAAAAGCTTGGCAAAAACTTTAATTGGGCTTAAGTTGTTGACATCGTTTAGGCTGTGGGATTCGCCCGCGCCTATCGGGGACTGCGCGTCTCCGCTGCCGTCGGGGACGGTTCTCAACCGCGTCGGTCGGCGCTGTTGCCTTGCGGCAACGTCTGCCACCGGCAGACCGCACCCCCGAACTCCTGCATTCGAACTTCATATTCTCTTAAGTTGTGGATAGTGTATTATATAAAGCCGTGTGTTACGGGACGAAAATATCACGCATCTGTCTTTTTCGAAAGCCGTTCGAGTCTTTCATATTTTTCCTCGGCAAGCTGTTCGGCTTTTGCAAAAAGCTTTTCGGCTCTTTCGGGGAATGATCTTGTCAATGAGTTGTAACGAACTTCTCCCATGATAAAATCGCGGTAAGAAGCCGTGGGGGCTTTGCTGTCGAGTTGGAACGGGTTCTTTCCTTCGTTCGCCAGTCTGGGGTCATATCGGAAATTGTGCCAATAGCCTGCTTCAACGGCTTTTTTCTCTTCGATCTGAGAAACGCCCATTCCTCCCTTGATCCCGTGATTTATGCACGGAGCGTAGGCGATGATGAGCGAAGGTCCGTCGTAGCTTTCCGCTTCAACAAAGGCTTTGATACACTGGTTGTAATTTGCGCCCATAGCGACCTGCGCCACATATACGTAACCGTAAGACATCGCTATCGCTGCGAGATCCTTTTTCTTCTGACCTTTTCCTGCTGCCGCGAACTGCGCCACAGAGCCTACGGGTGTTGCTTTTGAAGCCTGACCGCCCGTGTTGGAATATACCTCCGTATCAAAAACGATGATATTAACGTTCTCACCCGAAGCAAGAACATGATCGAGACCGCCGAAGCCGATGTCATAAGCCCAGCCGTCACCGCCGAAAAGCCACATTGATTTTTTCGCAAGCTCGTCTTTGTCTTTCAGCGTTTCGCGGGCGATCTTTGCCGCCTCACAATCGTGATCCTTTACGCTTTCGAGTTTCTCGATGAGAATATCGGACGCCGCGCGGCTTGTCTTTGAATCGCCGAATGTTTCAAGATAGTTTCTGCAGGCTTCTTTGATGTCCTCACGGTGAGCAAGCTGCTCTATTTTTCTGACATTATCCGCCAGTCTTGATCGGATAGCGTTCTGAGCGAGAGCCATTCCGTATCCGAATTCGGCATTGTCCTCAAACAGCGAATTGTGCCATGCCGGGCCGAATCCTTTCTTGTTCACTGTGTAAGGAGTTGCAGGCGCGCTTCCACCCCAGATCGAAGAACAGCCCGTTGCGTTTGCGATGAACATTCTGTCGCCGAAAAGCTGGGTGGCAAGCTTAGCGTAAGGCGTTTCGCCGCAGCCTGCGCATGCGCCGGAGAATTCGAGCAGCGGCTGTTTGAACTGACTGCCTTTAACTGTTGTTTCCTTGAACTTCTGAAGAACCTCGGGCTTTTCGGAAAGCTTGAAGCCGTAGTCAAAGACCTGCTGCTGAGCCGTCTGAGTTTCGATCGGCTTCATGACCAGCGCTTTTTCGCCTTTCTTTCCGGGACATACCTGAGCGCATGATCCGCAGCCTGTGCAGTCGAGAGTCGAAACGGTCATCACAAAATTCATTCCGGGAACACCCGTCATTTTTGCGCTTTTTGTTCCTTCGGGTGCGTTTTCAAATTCTTCGTCGGTCATCGCGGCAGGGCGAATGACCGCATGAGGACATACGAACGAACAGAACGAGCACTGAATACAGTTTTCGGGGATCCATTCCGGAACGTCAACGGCAATACCTCTTTTTTCGTATGCAGCCGCGCCCTGAGGAGAAGTTCCGTCAACATGAGGCAGGAACTTGGAAACAGGAAGACTGTTTCCTTTGTAGGCGTTGACCGGAATAAGAATATCGTTTACATATTTTACGAGGTCTTCCCTGTCGCCTTGGGCAGTCTTGACCGCAGAATCGTCTTCCGCGTCAGCCCACTCTTTTGGAACGTCGATTTTTTTGAAATCCGTCATACCTCTGTCGATAGCGGCAAAGTTCATTTCGACAACAGCCTGACCTTTTTTAGCGTAGGACTTCTCCGCAGCAGCTTTCATGTAATCCTTCGCTTCTTCGGCGGGAATAATATTTGCGATCTTAAAGAAAGCCGACTGCAAAACGGTGTTTATTCTTCCGCCGAGTCCGATCTCTTTTCCAATGGCAATACCGTCTATAGTATAAAAATTAATGTGTTTTCTTGCGATGATGCGCTTCATTTTTCCCGGAAGCTTTTCGTCAAGCTCCTCTGCGCTCCATGGACAGTTAAGAAGGAACGAACCGCCTTCCTTGAGATCGTCGGCAATATCGTATTTGTTAACGTAGGACGGATTGTGACATGCGACAAAATCAGCCTTGCTGATGTAGTACGTGGATTTGATCGGCTGCTTTCCGAAACGAAGATGAGAAACGGTGAGTCCGCCTGATTTTTTCGAATCGTATGCGAAGTAGCCCTGAGCGTACATATCCGTGTGGTCGCCGATGATCTTTATCGAGTTTTTGTTTGCGCCGACCGTTCCGTCCGCGCCCAGTCCCCAGAATTTGCAGGAATGAGTTCCTTTTGGGGTCGTGTCGGGATTTTCCGAAACGTCAAGAGAAAGATGCGTCACGTCGTCAACTATACCTATCGTGAAGCGTCTCTTCGGGTTTTCCAGGTTCATATTTTTGTAGACCGCAGCAATATCTCCCGGGGTCGTATCCTTAGAACCGAGACCGTAACGTCCCGTGTAAACGTTAACGCCCGAGAGGTCGGAGCCGTTGATCGCAGCGAGAACATCAAGATAAAGCGGTTCGCCGATAGATCCGGGTTCTTTAGTCCTGTCGAGAACCGAGATCGACTTAACGGTTTTTGGAAGCTCGCTCAGCAGGTAATCGGCAGCGAACGGTCTGTAAAGCCGCACTTTCAAAAGACCGACCTTTTCTCCTGATGCGTTGAGGTAGTCGACGACCTCTTCCGTGCAGTCGCAGACCGAACCCATGGCAATGATAACTCTGTCTGCGTCGGGCGCGCCGTAGTAATTGAAAGGTTTATAGTTCGAGCCTGTTCTCTCGTTGACCTGATTCATATAGTCAACGACAACATCGGTCACAGCGTTATAGTAACTGTTGCAGGCTTCTCTTGCCTGGAAAAAGATATCGTCGTTCTGAGCCGTTCCCCTGATGACAGGGTGTTCCGGGTTGAGAGAACGCCGTCTGAAAGCGTCGACTGCGTCCCAATCAAGCATCTCGCCAAGATCCTTGTAATCCCAGACAGCTATCTTCTGAATTTCATGAGAGGTGCGGAATCCGTCAAAGAAATGCATGAAAGGAACTCTGCCCTTGATCGCGGAAAGATGAGCCACTGCCGCAAGATCCATGATCTCCTGCGGATTGTTTGAGCAGAGCATTGCGTAGCCCGTCTGACGGCATGCATAAATATCGGAATGGTCGCCGAAAATGGAAAGTGCGTGGCTGCTGATCGCACGCGCAGAAACGTGAATGACGCTCGGAAGAAGCTCGCCCGCCATTTTGTAAAGATTCGGGATCATGAGCAGCAGACCCTGAGAAGCGGTGTAGGTAGTAGTCAGCGCGCCTGCGGCAAGAGAACCGTGAACAGCTCCGGCTGCGCCGCCTTCGGACTGCATTTCCGTCACCCTCACCTCGCGTCCGAAGAGGTTTTTTCGTCCGACCGAGGAGTATTTGTCTGTTTCGTCAGCCATCGCAGACGAGGGCGTTATCGGATAGATCGCCGCAACGTCCGTAAACGCATAGGAAACGTGAGCCGCAGCGCTGTTTCCGTCCATAGTTTTCATTATTCTGTCCATTGAAAATTCCTCCGTTAATTTATGTAATTAGGGCTTGTTTGAAAAATTATTCGATCTGTAATTTTTTCGATCGGCAATGAAAATAATTGATTCTGTCAGCGGCGGCAGGGATCCTCCGCAGTTTTACGATCGACTATGTGAGTCATGGGAATATTATCATCACGATCCCGGCGATTTTCCTGTCAGGAATCGCCAAAATAATATTTATTTAATATTATGAATTATAAAAAATTTATAATTCCCGTTAACTTTTATGATATCACACTTTAAAATATATGTAAAGCGTTTTTTGGTCGGGAGACACGGTTATTGAATGATTTTGCTCTTGAAATAACTGCCGGGTTCGCATGCCTGTCGAAAATCATCAACGAACTCTTACCCTTCAGGTATCTCATAAATTCCGAAACGCTATACTTCGGTGGGATCCTTCAAGACGGTTGTTTCACACGCTAAAGCATACAATCAAAAAAGCTTCTTCGCATATCCGCAAAGAAGCTTTTCTTGTATTACTATAATTACCGTTCACGGCTCACAGCCTTCGGCTGTCACTCCAATCCGCTTGCATCAAAAAACAGGATACCGAAAACCCAGCCGACAATTGACATCGTGATAAATAATTTTTCCTTTTCGGGATATTTCTTTCGAACCGCAGGAAGATCCACCAC
This sequence comes from uncultured Ruminococcus sp., assembly GCA_902773045.1. Taxonomy (GTDB): domain Bacteria; phylum Bacillota; class Clostridia; order Oscillospirales; family Acutalibacteraceae; genus RUG592. The sequence continues at coordinate 4,723 of CACYDE010000102.1, forward strand.
TCCTGCGCATAACAAACAGGCTGCACTGACTATCTGAAACGTAAAAACACAATACATCCCGAACAGAAATTCTGCGATAATAAAACACCATCGTCTGAAATTCACTATGCCATTCGATACCTTTTCCGTTTTTGTCATTACCCTGCCGTTTTGTTTTTTGGCTCCTTTTTGCTGCGGCTGAGCGTAATTCTCTCCGTTCGGGTATTGCTGCGGCTGAGGGTAATTCCCTCCGTTCGGGTATTGCTGCGGCTGAGCGTAATTCCCTTCGTTCGGGTATTGCTGCGGCTGAGCGTAATTTCCTCCGTTCGGGTATTGCTGCGGCTGAGCGTAATTTCCTCCGTTCGGATATTGCTGCGGCTGAGCGTAATTCCCTCCGTTCGGATATTGCTGCTGATACTGAGGATAATTTTCAACATTCGGATATGTATTATTTGTTTCGGCAGGCTTGCCGCAATGAGGACAGAATCGTCCCTGAAACTCTGTTCCGCATGTACATTTCATATATCATTTCCCCTCTCCGATAGTTTATACGCCGAAATTTTCACGAAGATCATGAACGAAAATTCAGCCCTGACGTTTTTCCGTGATATAATTTCGGTATCCGTGTCATAATAATTCACCACAAAGCGCTGCTTCATGGGAAATTGTGTCATATATACATATTTTTATTATACATCGGAAAGAGGATCGATGCGACCACTCGGAGTGGTCAAATCGTCGGTTTTTAGGGCTTGTTTGAAAAATAGCAAAGTGACCGGATATTTCGCTAAGACGAGGTGATTTACATCGTCAAAAATGCTCGGATTAGTAGAAATAGACAGTTGCTTTGATTTTTCAAACAGCCTATAATGACTCATGGATAAAAAAACAAAAAACCGCTCTTAAAGAGCGGTAACTTTGTCTTAAACCGATAGATAAAACAATCAGTTTGCAGCATTAAGTTTTTTAACAAGTGCAGACTTATTTCTTGCAGCCTTGTTCTTGTGAAGCAAACCTTTAGCAGCAGCCTGGTCGATCTTCTTGATAGCAACCTTAACTGCCTCCGACTTGTCGGCAGCATTATTTTCGATAGCTGTGTTTGCCTTCTTGATCGTTGTCTTCAATGCGGACTTTGCAGCCTTGTTCTGAGCTGTCTTGGTAGCGATAACCTTAACGCGCTTCTTAGCTGATTTAATGTTTGGCATTGTAAGCACCTCCTTTAATACATCTCAATCATATAATATGATAGCATTAATTTTAGGAAAAATCAAGAGTTTTTCGCAATTTATTTAAATTGATGTCAAATTCTGCACACTTAACTATTGAAACATAAAAAACAATGAAAAAATTATACAAATTTTATTCCGTACTGCTCCAATTTTTCTTTTATTTCGGAGTGTTTTCCGCGGCTGAGCGGTATTTCATCATAGCTTTCCTTGAGAATTATCGAATAAGTTTTTCCGAATTGGTTGTTTTTTACGTAGCGTATTTTCTTCATCGGAACAATGAAAGACTGGTGACACCTGAAAAAATCATGTGGGGCGAGAATTTCCTCAAGCTGGGTGAGGGTATATTTTGAAACGAGAGATTTGTTTCCCTTGATATTGATATATACCTTCCTCGCTTTTTTCTCGATATACAAGATATTATTGACATCAACGATCTGATATCCGCCCTCAACGTTTATTCCGATTTTCTTGCTTTTAGGCTCGCTTTTTTTATCATCGGAAAATTCGGAAATAGTATTTCTGAGTTTTTTCTGCGCTCTTTCGATAGCTCTTTGGATACGCGCGGTATTGATAGGTTTTGTGACAAAATCCACCGGCTCGAAATCGTAGCAGTCCGCGGCAAAGTAAGCATGCCCCGTACAGAAGATGATCTCAATTTTCGGGTGCTTTTTCTTAACATAAGAAGCAACGTTCATTCCGTTGTTATAAGGCATTTCAATGTCAAGGATCAAAAGCTCCGCGTCGATGTCGGAAAGCCGGGAAATCAGTTCAGGACTGTTGTCGATGTATTCGATAACCTTGACTGCGGGAAAATTTTTGAGGATTGCGATCGTCGCTTCAGCCGATGTGTGGTCGTCATCGACAACGACAGTGCGAATAGGTTCCAATGGCATAATGTCACCTCCCTTTTTATGTTTAAAAATGTATAAGTATAGATATTATAACATATCAAAAAATTAACATTCTTCTCGAAAAGAATAATAAATGCGAAGTTAGACCACTCGATGATTCATTTGAAACATTTTTATTCATAGATCCTGTTTCAATGCTGTTTCAATACTGTTTCAAAAATTCCGATAAAAGTTGCTTTATTGAATTGAATATGATAAAATCTTATGGAGAATAGTCGAGCGAAATTTATTTTCTGCCATAAAAAACAGTCGCCTGATAAATGAACGATCTTTCAAGTTGCATTAACGAAAGTCTTTTGTTTTACAGTTGTTTTATAAAAAATTTGAAAGGGGATGTGAACGATGCTTCAGTTTGCAATTTCTATGACTTTCGGCATGACGGTCGGAGTGATAATGGGTCTTGTTCTCTGGCTGAATACAAAATTCACACTGACCGAATTTGTGACAATAATAGGATTTATTTTTCTCAGCAGTATTGTCTGGACGTTTACCGACGGAAGATTCACGGATATCACCTTATTGGCTCTTCTGGTCGTATGGACATTGGTAAGGGCGCTTTTTGATAAGTGGAGAACATTTGAAAAAATTCTTTCATTCGCAATGAGTACATCCGTCGTCCTGAATTATTATATATATATGACTTTCATCGGTCTGAGAGTGGCTCGTTTCGGAAATCAGCCTTCCTCATCGACTGACGGAAGCGTTGAAAGACTGATCTACATGCTGGTCTATCTGGCGATCATAGGCGCGATTTTTCTTATTGTATGGATCCAGAAAATATCCTTTTTCAGCAACGCGTGGGTGCGCGATTTTTTCTATCATGAAGATCCGAAAGTCAAATCAAACCGTACGCTGGTTTTCTCCGTCCTCATCATTCTGACGGTTGTGATAATCATGGGAATTTATATGTCGCTTGGAGTCGTTGAAGGTCAGTCCAAGGCGATATATTACATCGGATTTGAATTTTTCTTTTCGTTCTCTTATATTATTATCAGCTTTTCAATGCTTAAAATTCTTGTTGAATACTCCATTCTGTCAGATGTTTCCGAACAGGAAAAACAGCACCAGAAGGAACTCAAAGCATTCATAAAAATGATCCGCGCTCAGCGCCATGATTTCAATCTTCACCTTCATGCGGTCAACGGACTTCTTGAAGCTCAAAAGTACGACGAGTGCAAGGAGTACGTCAATAAGATGGTTGCGGAAACGGAATACGTCAACGAGGTTCTTCCGATCTACGACACATCTATCAGCGCCATGCTTTACGCATATCGTTCCGACGCGGAAAACAACGGCATAAAAATGAAGTTCGATATTACAAATAATCTCAAAGGACTTGCTCCCGAGGCGTATGAGATCAACCGCATCATAGGAAATCTTCTCCAGAACGCAATTGACGCGGTGGCCTCAGAGAAAGACCGCAGCTATGGTATTATGGTGAAAATTTACGAAAGCAACGGAAGCAGTGTGATCGACGTTTCAAACAAGTTTTTCGGCGATATCAGCGAGCTGTCGCATGTTTTTGAGTACAGCTATTCGGGGAAGAAAAACCACGAAGGGCTGGGATTGAGCACAGTCCAGCGTATCGCCGAATCATATAAGGGTATGGCTTACGTTGAAATGGATGAGGATATTATTCACTTCATCGTAAGGCTCCCCAAGAAAACTCACAAGCTATAACGATTTGTATACCAAACAGACATGAAAGAGTACCGAATGAACAGCAGGGGTTGAATTTCGGAAAATAAAGTTCTATTATATATACAGTGAATGATTGATTTTATTTAATACGGATGAAAACCTATTTCTAAAGTACGATTCCCCGAAAATAAGAACGACGTGTGATCGTTCTTATTTTTTTGCCAAAAGATTACAAAACAGTGATAGGCAGTGCTGAACAGCCGCCGGAAACGTTTATATTCTTGATTTTGTGCAGATCGGTGATTTCATGTGAAAAGACACATTATTTATGTATAATAAACACAATAATTCAACTTGTTTATCATATTATATGGATAATGTTGCTAAAAATTTATACAAGTACCAAATAGACACCCCAAAGCACCAAATAGACAAAA
>CACYDE010000103.1 GCA_902773045.1 uncultured Ruminococcus sp.
AAAAAAAGCGGTGAGCGCCGCAGGCAAAGTTATCAGGTTTTTTAAAGGTGAAGCGAGTTTTTCAAAAAGTCGGTACGAAACTAACCGTAAAAGATCAACTCTCGGTCGGGTGCGCAGAGTTATGTAACTCTAAGACTATCTGCACGTGTTTAAAAAAGCGGTGAGCGCCGCAGGCAAAGTTATCAGGTTTTTTAAAGGTGAAGCGAGTTTTTCAAAAAGTCGGTACGAAACTGACCGTAAAAGATCAACCTTCGGTCGGGTTCACAGAGCTATGTAACTCTAAAACTTTCTTCACGTATTAAAAAGAACCCGACCGTAAAAATCAAGTTTCGGTCGGGTTCACAGAGTTATGTAACTCTATAACTTTCTTCACGTGTTTAAAAAATTGAGGATGTGGGATTCGGCGGCGGAGGCGTCTGCTTTTCCGCGGCTTTCTTTCATTACAAATCCAACAAGCGATTTCAGAGCTTTTTGCTTTCCGTTTTTGTAGTCGGCAACTGCCTTCGGATTGGATTCCACAGCTTTTTTGCACAACTCAACAAGAGTGGTTTCATCCAGTCCAGCCATATCGCTTTCGGAAACAAAATCCATTACGCCTTTGCCCGTGTCAAGCATTTTTTCAAGAGTTGACTTCGCAAGGTTGTTTTTGATCTTTCCGTCATCAATGAGTTTTACAAGCTCCCTGAGCTGTTCGGCTGTTATCGCAACTTTGAATTCCTCTTTGTCCGACTCCGTTTCAAGTCTGCGGAAAATCTGACCAATGATAAAGTTTGCAGCCGTCTTCGGATTTTTCACTCCGTCGGAAGCAGCTTCAAAAAATTCTGCGATTTTTCTGTATTTTGAAAGGTTCTGAGCGTCTTTTTCGCTGAGTCCGAATTCTTCAATATATCTTTCCCGCTTTTGGAAAGGAAGTTCGGGAATTCTCTTCCTCAGTTCGTCGATCTCCTCATCGGTCACACTGATCGTCACAAGGTCGGGATCTCTGAAATATCTGTAGTCGTTAGCGTCCTCTTTTCCTCTCATTGACGAAGTAGTGTTCGTAACGTCGTCATAGCGAAGCGTCTGCTGTTCAACCTTTCCGCCCGACTCAATAAGATCCACCTGCCTTGAAAACTCATACTCCATAGCTTTTCCTATGAATGTGATCGAGTTCATATTCTTGATCTCGGTTCTTGTTCCAAGCTCTTCGCTTCCTACAGGGCGAACGGAAATATTGACGTCACAGCGCATACTTCCCTCCTGCATCTTACAGTCGGAGATCCCGATATATCTCATGACCTGCTGAAGCTTTTCCACATATTCCTTAGCCTCATCGACAGAACGAATATCAGGTTCCGAAACGATCTCAATGAGAGGAACACCGCCGCGGTTATAATCAATATAAGTATCGCCGCGCTTGTGGATAAGTTTTCCTGCGTCCTCCTCAATATGAATTCGCGTGAGTCTTATTTTCTTTCCGCTGCTCAGCTGAACATATCCGTGTTCGCACAGCGGTTTATCATACTGCGAGATCTGGTACGCCTTCGGAAGATCCGGATAGCAGTAATTTTTTCGATCCATTTTAGAGATATTAGCTATCTCACAGTTTGTCGCAAGACCCGCCATAATAGCGTATTTAACCACCTGCCTGTTGAGCTTCGGGAGAGTTCCCGGAAGTCCGATACAGATCGGACAGCAGTGTGTATTGGAATCGGCGCCGAACTCCGTTGTGCAGGAGCAAAAAATCTTCGTATTCGTAGCAAGCTCTATGTGTGTTTCAAAGCCTGCGACCATCTCGTATTTCATTGATTTTCCCTCCTTCAGATATTCACGCCGTAAGCGGACGCTTTAAAAACGTCCGAGCCTGCTGCGTTTTCATACTGCCATGCGGCATTGAGAATTTTACTCTCACAGAATGTATCGCCGATAAGCTGCATTCCGATCGGCATACCCTTATCGTTAAAACCGCAGGGAATACTGATTCCCGGCAAGCCTGCGATGTTTACCGGAACCGTGCAGATATCGGTCAGATATGTTTCTATCGGGTCGCTGATCGCGCTGCCCTTTTCAAATGCAGTCATAGGAACGGTCGGCGCAAGAATAACGTCACATTTTTTGAATGCGTTTTTGAATGCGTTTACGATAGAACCTCTGAGATTCTGAGCTTTCTTGTAATATGCGTCATAATATCCCGCGCTGAGAACATAGGTTCCAAGGAGAATACGTCTCTTGACCTCGCCTCCAAAGGCTTCGCTTCGTGTTTTGCAGATCATTTCGTTAACGTCTTTATAGGAAGACGTTCTGTAGCCGTAGCGTATTCCGTCATACCTTCCGAGGTTGGAAGAAGCCTCCGCACACGCAAGGATATAATAAACCGGAAGCGCATATTTAAGCGCAGGAAGATCAAAGAAAACTATCTCCGCGCCAAGAGATCTGTAAACCTCACATGCTTTTTCAACGGCGAGCCTCACGTCGTCACGAACTCCGTCGAGATATTCTCGTGCGACTCCTATTTTCATTCCCTTGATGTCGTTTTGAAGAGAATCGACTGTTGGTGCGCCCTGTCTTCCGCGGCTCGTTGAATCCATTTTGTCATATTCGGAAACAGCGTCATAAACTATCGCTGCGTCCTCGACCGTAGTGGTGATGGGGCCGATCTGATCGAAGCTTGACGCATATGCGATAAGACCGAATCTTGAAACCGCGCCGTAAGTCGGTTTAAGTCCTACGATACCGCAGAAGCTTGCAGGCTGTCTGATCGAACCGCCCGTATCGGAACCGAGTCCGTAGACCGCAATATTACCACCGACAGCAGAAGCAACTCCGCCCGAGCTGCCGCCTGCAACATGGTTTATATTGTGAGGGTTCGCAGCACCTCCGAAACATGACGTCTCGGAGGAAGAACCCATTGCAAATTCGTCCATATTTGTCTTTCCGAGAAGAACAGCGTTTTTCTTTGAAAGAATATCCCATACAGTTGCATTGTATATCGGAGTGTAACCCTCCAATATTTTAGAACAACAGGTGGTTTCTATCCCCTTCGTTGAAATATTATCCTTCAAGGTCATCGGGATTCCCTCAAGAGGAGAAAGTTTTTCGCCTTTCGAAAGCTTTTCGTCAACCTTGGCTGCCGTTTCAAGCGCAGCTTCGGGAGTCACTTTCACGTAGGCGTTAAGATCTTTGTTGACCGTTTCAATTTCCGAAAGAAATTTTTCGGTCAGCTCTTTGCAGGATATCTCCTTGTTTTCAAGCAATTTTCCGTAATGTCTGATTTTTCCCTCTGCCATAATTACACCCTCTTGCGAACGAGGAAATGACCCTCGCCGATATCGTTAGCATTTTCGAGAATTTCATCTCTCTCATAAGAAGGGACAACCTCGTCCTCTCTGAACGCATTTGAGAGGTTGTTTATATTGTCGAACTCAACGCCCTCTTCGGAAGCGTTGTTGATCGTGTCCGCAAACTTTATAATGTCGTCCATCGCTTTTGTCATTTCGTCAAGCTCTTCATCGGCTATGTAGAGCTTTGAAAGTCTTGCGATCGCGAGAACGTCCTCATGTGTTACCATAATTATCTTCCTTTCAGAGTTATCTCAATTTTATGTGAACTTCTCTGAGCTGCTGTTCCGTTACCTCTCCGGGGGAACCAAGGAGAAGATCCTGAGCGTTGCTGTTCATCGGGAATGCAATTACTTCGCGGATATTCTCTTCTCCTGTCAGAAGCATTATCATTCTGTCAACGCCGGGAGCCATGCCTGCGTGCGGCGGAGCGCCATACTGGAAAGCATTGTAAAGAGCGGTAAATTTCTCTTTCAGCTGATCCTCGGAATATCCTGCGATATCGAACGCTTTTATCATAATGTCAAGATCATGATTTCTTACAGCACCCGAAGAAAGCTCCACGCCGTTGCAGACAATATCGTACTGATAAGCAAGAATATCTACGGGGTTCTTCGTATTGAGCGCGTCAAGACCACCCTGCGGCATGGAGAACGGATTGTGAGTGAAAATAATATTTCCGCTGTCCTCATCATACTCGTACATCGGGAAGTCAACGATAAAGCACATTTCAAACTTGGATTCATCAATGATTCCGAGTCTTGATGCGACCTCGGTTCTGATCTGACCGGCAAGCTTCGGAGCAAGCTCGGCGCTGTCGGCAATAAAGTAGCAAACTGCGCCCGGCTTAAGATCGGTTCTCTCGATGAGAGCAAGCTTATCCTCCGGGGGAAGGAACTTGTCGATAGGACCGTCAAAGGTCATATCGTCCCTTACTTTAACGTAGCCGAGACCCTTCATTCCGATAGAAAGAGCATACTCTTCCATTTTTTTGAACCAGCTTTTTGACTGACCCGCACAGTCGGGAACATTGATCGCACGAACGGTTTTTCCTCTGAAAGGACCGAAATCTGTTTCAACGAACATATCGCTGATATCTGTTATCACGAGAGGATTTCTGAGATCCGGTTTATCCGTTCCGTATTTTATCATAGATTCTTTGTAAGGAATTCTCTTGAAGGGAGGCTTGCTGACTTCCTTATCGCTGAACTTTGAGAATGTATTGTAAAGAACCTGTTGCGCAACGGCAAAAACATCTTCCTGAGTTGCGAAAGCCATTTCAAAATCCAGCTGATAGAACTCGCCCGGCGAACGATCGGCACGAGCGTCTTCATCGCGGAAGCAGGGAGCAATCTGGAAATATTTATCAAATCCCGAAACCATCAGAAGCTGCTTGAAGATCTGAGGAGCCTGAGGAAGAGCGTAAAACTTTCCTTTATGCTTACGGCTCGGGATAAGGTAGTCTCTCGCGCCCTCGGGAGACGATGTCGAAAGAATCGGAGTTGAGATCTCAAGGAATCCCATTTCTGCCATCTGAGAGCGGAGATAAGAAACGATATTGCTTCTGAGAACAATATTGTCGTGATTTTTCTTGTTTCTCAGATCAAGGTAACGGTACTTCAAGCGAACCTCTTCCTTGACCTCTTTTGATGTTGCAACCTCAAAAGGAAGGTTAGCCTTTGACTTTCCGAGAACTTTCAGGCTGTCCGTATGAACTTCAACCGTACCTGTAGCGATCTTGGGATTGACGGTTTCCTCGTCTCTTTTAACGACCTTACCCGAAACGGTAACGGTACATTCCTTATTAACGTTTTTAAGAAGGTCATCGTCATGAACAACGACCTGAACCACGCCGTACTGATCTCTGATATCAAGGAACATTACGCCGCCGTGATCTCTGATATTTTCGACCCAGCCTGCGACTCTGACGTCCTTTCCGATATCGCTTTCTCTCAATTCACCGCAGTTATGGGTGCGGTATTCGTTTTCTCTTATCATATATTTCTACCCTTTCCAGAAAGATTATTTTATAGAGTTTCAGAGCAAAAAATTATAACAGCCCAACAATAAGTATTATTATACCATTTTTTACTTGTCTTATCAAGATTTTTTTATTACAGCAAGGTTATTTTTATGAATATAATTAAGCAAAACCGAAAAAAATCTCACATGAAAACTATGTTTTTGATTTTTTATTATTATAAAGGAATAATGTTTTAGTCATGTGATATGGACAGTTTATTCTTGCGATTAAAACTTTTTTGAAATCAGAACGAGCATTTCAAAAAAGTTGGTCAGAAACTGACCGTAAAAGATCAACCTTCGGTGGAGTTCGCTGAGTCATGTAACAAGTAAACTTTCTTCACGTGGTTAAAAGGGAAGTCACCTTCTCCCCCAACCCCCTCTTCCTCGAGGACGAGGGGGCTTTGAGGGATTCGGGGAGCGAAGCTCCCCGAATCCCCACTTGTGCTCTGCGAAAGTTTTTGAAGGTAAAACGGGTTTATCGACTAACTCTTTGAAAACAAATCGAGATCATAAACAAAGTTGGTCAGAAACTGACCGTAAAATGTCAACCTTCGGTGGAGTTCGCTGAGTCATGTAACAAGTAAACTTTCTTCACGTGGTTAAAAGGGAAATCACCTTCTCCCCCAGCCCCCTCTTCCTCGAGGACGAGGGGGCTTTGAGGGATTCGGGGAGCGAAGCTCCCCGAATCCCCACTTGTGCTCTGCGCAAGTTTTTGAAGGTAAAACGGGTTTATCAACAAACTCTTTGAAAACAAATCGAGATCATCGCCAAAGTTGGTACGAAACTGACCATAAAATGCCAACCTTCGGTCGGGGCGGCGAGCGCCGCCGGCAAATAGTCAAGGTTTTTGAAACCGAAACGAGTATTTCAAAAAGTTGGTCAGATACTGACCGTAAAATGTCAACCTTCGGTCGGGTTAACAAAGTCATGTAATAAGAAAACTATCTTCACGTGTTAAAAAAAAGCCGGTGTGGGAGGATTTACATTGGGCGACTTCTTCGGGGGTTCCTGTAACTACGATTGATCCGCCGCCGTCGCCGCCTTCGGGACCGAGGTCAACGATATAGTCTGCGGTCTTTATAAAATCCATATTATGCTCTATGGTGACGACTGTGTTTCCGCCGTCAACAAGCTTTTGAAGGACGTTTATCAGGACATGAACGTCCGCGATGTGAAGTCCTGTTGTCGGTTCATCGAGAATATAGATTGTTTTTCCTGTTGACCGTTTTGAAAGCTCCGTCGCCAGCTTCACACGCTGCGCTTCACCGCCCGAAAGAGTAGTTGCAGGCTGACCCAGCTTGATATATCCCAATCCCACTTCCTTGAGAGTACTGATTTTTCGGTATATCTTGGGAATATTTTTGAAAAACTCCATCGCTTCATCGACAGTCATCTCAATGACATCGTAAATATTTTTTCCTTTATATTTAACCTCCAGCGTTTCGTGATTATATCTTTTTCCTTTGCAGACCTCACACGGAACATAGACGTCCGGAAGAAAATGCATTTCTATTTTCAGGATTCCGTCGCCCTCGCATGATTCGCATCGTCCGCCTTTGACGTTAAACGAAAAACGTCCCGATTTGTAACCTCTGATCTTTGCGTCGTTTGTCGTTGCGAAAAGCTCACGGATATCTGTGAAAACGCCTGTATATGTTGCAGGATTGGAACGAGGTGTTCGACCGATAGGAGACTGGTCGATATTTATCACTTTATCGAGGTTATCCGCCCCGATGATCTCCTTATGCTTTCCCGGTCTTGTTCTCGCGCGGTTCAGGGTTTTTGCAAGATATTTGTAAAGTATCTCATTAATAAGCGATGATTTTCCCGATCCTGAAACACCGGTTACGCAAATAAAAGTGCCAAGGGGGATTTTTACATTAATCTTTTTAAGATTATTCTCTTCCGCGCCTACTATTTCAAGGAAATTTCCGCTGCCTTTTCGTCTTACTTCCGGTATCGGAACATATTTAGAACCGGAAAGATACTGACCCGTTATAGAATTTTTGCATTTCTTGATTTTATCTACACTGCCGCTGCAAACAAGCTCACCGCCGTTGACGCCTGCTCCGGGGCCTATATCAACTATATAATCTGCGGCATACATGGTATCCTCGTCATGTTCGACAACTATAACGGTATTTCCGAGATCCCTGAGCCGCTTCAGAGTTTCTATCAATTTACTGTTATCTCTCTGGTGAAGACCGATACTCGGTTCGTCAAGGATATAAAGTACACCCATAAGCGACGAGCCGATCTGAGTTGCAAGTCTGATTCTCTGACTTTCGCCGCCCGAGAGAGTGCCGGATGAACGTGAAAGAGTGAGATAATTTAGTCCGACGCTTTTCAGGAAGTTCAGACGTGATTTTATTTCCTTGACGATCAGTTCGCTGATCTTAAAATCTCTTTCCGAAAGTTTGAGATCATCGAAGAAATCAATGGCTTTTTCAATGGAAAAATCACAGAATTCACTGATATTAAGTCCTCCGACAGTCACCGAAAGACTTTCCTTTGACAGTCTTCTTCCGCCGCATTGATCGCAAGGGATCGCGCTCATGAACGCTTCTATTTCCTCCTTGATCCACGCGCTTTTCGTTTCACGGAAACGTCTTTCAAGATTATTTATTATACCCTCAAAAGGTGTTTCGTAAGTTCCGACGCCATACTCGTTTCTTCTGACAATAGTAAGCTTTTCTCCGTCCGTTCCGTAGAGGATCTTATGCATAATATCCTTGGGAAGATCGCCCACCGGAACGTCGAGGGAAAAATCATATTTTTTAGCAAGAGCTTCCATATATATCGCCGCGATCGTCGAACCCTCCATAGCCCAGCCGCTTGCTTTGATCGCGCCTTGACGTACTGATTTTGTATCATCGGGAACGACAAGCGCCTCGTCGATTTTCATAAAAACACCCAGACCGGTACATTTGCTGCATGCGCCGAAAGGATTATTAAAAGAAAACATTCTCGGTGAAAGATCGTCTATACTTATCCCATGAACAGGACACGAATATTTTTGAGAAAAAAGATGATCTTCTCCGTCAATAACGTTAACGATCGTCAATCCGTCCGAAAGCGCGGATGAAGTTTCGATAGAATCCGCAAGACGGCTTCTCACCCCCGGCTTGATAACAAGTCTGTCGATCACCACTTCTATATTATGCTTTTTATTTTTCTCAAGCTTTATTTCCTCATCAAGAGCGTATATCTCTCCGTCCGCGCGGACTCTGACATATCCGTCCTTACGGGCTTTTTCAAGAATTTTGACGTGTTCGCCCTTTCTTCCTCTGACTATAGGTGAAAGGATCTGGATCTTTGTTCCCTCATCAAAAGCAAGAACCTGTTCCACTATCTGATCTATACTCTGCTGTTCGATCGGACGGTTACATATCGGACAGTGAGGGATACCGATTCTTGCGTAAAGCAGCCTCAAATAGTCATATATTTCAGTGACCGTTCCGACAGTCGACCGGGGATTCTGAGAAGTCGTTTTCTGGTCGATGGAGATCGCCGGTGAAAGACCGTCAATGCTGTCGACATCAGGCTTTTCGACCTGACCGAGAAACATTCTGGCATAAGACGAAAGCGACTCAACGTAACGGCGTCTTCCTTCCGCATAAATAGTATCAAACGCAAGCGACGACTTTCCCGATCCCGAAAGTCCGGTTATCACAACCAACTTATCTCTGGGAATCTCAACATCAATATTCTTAAGATTATGCTCTCTTGCACCTTTCACAACAATACTTTTCTCAGACATATCACACCTCTTTTTTTAAACACGTGAAGATAGTTTTTTGTTACATGAATTTACGAACCCGACCGAAGGTTGATCTTTTACGGTCAGTTCTTGGCCAACTTTTTTAACACGTGAAGATAGTTTTTTGTTACATGAATTTACGAACCCGACCGAAGGTTGATCTTTTACGGT
>CACYDE010000104.1 GCA_902773045.1 uncultured Ruminococcus sp.
AATTACGTCAATGACGTTCTCTGAAAAATGATTCAGGTACGACTCGAAATTCTCACGGATATTCTCAGGGTCACTGAGCAGTGTCTCAAAGGTGAAGGGCGAAAGATTGTAGAATTTCTGTCCTGCAGCCTTTTCTAAGAAGCCCTGCTTTACGGTAATTCCATCCTCGTCCAGCTGCTTGTTCATATCAAGCACCTTTTGCTTGGTTGGTGCCAATGTATCCTCGAAGCGTTTCACTACGCACATCGGCAGAATCACGTTACCGTACTCATGCGGCTTATATACTCCAACCAGTTTGTCGGCAATAGCCCATATCAGATTCGCTTTTTCCTGTACATTGACAGTTGTTTGCTGTTGCAATTCGTTTATGCTCATAATTAATTCTTTTATCTTATTTGTATTGTTGTAATGTTTGCTCAAGTATTCTGATAATGTCATCTTTAAGCTTCTGAGGGCTCAAAACTGTCATCCCTTTACCATATGCAAGAATGGATTGTTTTAGTTCAAAATTAGGAATAACGTTAAGAGAGATGATTGGATTACCTTTTTCAGAGATTTTTACCATTTTCTGTGTTTGATGCATCGGTTTTGATTCTACGTATGGATACTCAGCTGCCTCTACCTCTATTAAAATCTCTTCCGATTCACCTTCTATAATAGTCACTCCAATAACCTTATTGAAGTATTCCTTGAAATTGTACTTCGTATTTGGAATGTATTTTTGACTTGATTTCTCGATACTGATGATGCGGTCAAGAGCGAATGTAGTGATTGCATCATACTTCGGGTTGTAGCCCAGCACAAACCAGCGACTGTTGAACTGTTTCAGAAAGTACGGATGAATCAGTTCTTCCAACAGCTCAGGATTTGTATATGGGCGGTACTTAACCAATATCGGCTGCTTTGAGCGAATATAGTCATGCAGGTCAGCAAAGAACTGCATTCCCTTCAGCTGAGCGTTGTCATCGTAGGCAATAACGCTGCTTCCGCTATTTCCCATGTGTAGAGATGCGCGGAGATGAGCGTTTAGCTCTTCGACCCATTCAAAGCCCTCGGTACCTCCAAATCGCTCCAAGACCTCAAGTGCGCCGTAAACTCTCATTACCTCATCTTCTGACATCGGGTTATTGAAGATAGAAAACGATAGATCTTCATATCGATAATAGAAATTACGTCCTTTTCGGGTACATCTGATATTCTGGTGCCATCGATTTGCTATTGTAGTAAAATCCGCACGAATGGTGTTAGGGGATGTTATTGGCCTTAGACCATGCACCTCCAAGGCATCATTACAGGCATCCATAATCTGTTGCACCGTTCGTCCTCCTTTGGTTTGAAGACAACGATCAATTATAATTTCCCTTATTCCTGCGTTCTTTACATTCGCCATAGTTTTCTGTCTTAGGTATGCGCAATAATTAAATAGGAATGCGCGATTATGCCACAAAGATAGAAAAAATAAACGAAATTAATACAGAAAAAATAAAAAAAGTTTAGTTTTGATGGTGATTTTGTGCCAATTTGAGTAATTGACTCAATTTGACTGCGCCAATTGCGCACTTTTTTATAAATAAACTCCCTTCTTAAATTTCTAGGAGTTTATGCTTGCAATTGCAAGAACTGGTTGCCTACAGACTATTTTTTCACAGAAATACGTCCTTTATAATAATCCTTCAGCGGGAAGTCAACGTTTGGCAAGAAATCCACTGCATCATACGTTTTAACCTGGATGATTGAGGATAGCGGTATTTCTGCAGGCCTTTTATGAGTCGCGTCGTGGCAGAGCAGGCTCCATTTATATTTCCTTTGTCGTAGAAAATACGGAAAAGCTATTATTTCTATTTCCTTGCTTCCTCGAGGTTTATACCGAATTAAAGCTGTAGTCTTTGTATATATGAAATTATAGACTGCCTGAAATGTCTTTAACTCATGTTCATCTGGAATCGTTTCGTATATCAGGAACGGATTATCAACGGAATCCATTTTCAGCAACTTTCGCAGTCGTTCAAATAACTGTTGATAAATAAGCGCTCCCTGTATGGGGTCCAAAAAGCGGATTGACTGCAATGCTGACTGTAGATGCTTTATTTCACCAAATGTCAGCACATTGTTATAAACTGTTGTGTTCTTGTCTTCATAACGGTAATAAAGGCTATAGCTACGACGTTTGACTTCTATCTTTTGTTTATAAAGGTTTCTAAAGTTTTCGATGTCAACACGTATAGTTGCTACTGAAACCTTTTTAAACCCATCAATTTCCAAACTCGCGTTAACCTTTTCCGCGATCTCTGCCGCCGTGTACCCACGCCGGTCACGTAGTAGGCGGTCGATAATTATCTCCCGCGCTACAGATTTTTTTGTATTCGCCATAATATACTTACTAATTTTGTTGTCCTAAACAATAAACGGGGCGCAAAATTAGTAAATATTTCGGTAATTTATGCAAAAATCTATTAGAAAGATAGATAAATTAATAGTTTTTTGTTCTATTCTTCCGACTTATTTAGTTTGGTTC
>CACYDE010000105.1 GCA_902773045.1 uncultured Ruminococcus sp.
ACATACTCCGCGCGCCCGGTATCATGCAGATTAGCGTGTTCAGGGCCGATTCCCGGATAGTCGAGTCCTGCCGAGATCGAATAAACAGGGGCTATCTGACCGTATTCGTCCTGACAGAAATAGCTCTTCATTCCGTGGAATATGCCGAGCTTTCCGGTCGCGATCGTTGCCGCCGTCTCGAATGTGTCGATCCCTCTGCCTGCCGCTTCACAGCCGATCAGCCGCACCGAGCTGTCATTTATAAAGTGATAGAACGCGCCGATCGCGTTCGAGCCGCCGCCCACGCATGCAACTACCGCATCGGGCAGCCTGCCTTCTTTTTCCATGATCTGGGCTTTTATCTCCTTCGAGATCACCGCCTGAAAATCCCTGACGATCGTTGGGAATGGGTGCGGCCCCATGACAGAGCCGAGGACGTAGTGAGTGTCGGCGATTCTTGTCGTCCACTCTCTCATAGCTTCGTTAACGGCGTCTTTGAGCGTTGCCGTTCCCGATTCAACGGCGTGAACCTTCGCGCCGAGAAGTCTCATTTTGTAGACGTTCAAAGCCTGACGCTCGGTGTCCTCCCTGCCCATGAAAATTTCGCATTCCATTCCGAACATCGCCGCCGCAGTTGCCGTTGCAACGCCGTGCTGACCTGCGCCTGTTTCGGCGATGACTCTTGTCTTCCCCATTTTCTGCGCCAAAAGCACCTGACCGAGAACGTTGTTGATCTTGTGCGCGCCTGTGTGGTTCAGATCCTCGCGCTTAAGGTAGATTTTTGCGCCGCCAAGCTGCTCGGTGAGCTTCTTCGCGTAGTAAAGGCGCGACGGTCTTCCGGCGTACTCGTTGAGCAGCTCCGTAAGCTCCGCGTTAAATTCCGGGTCGTCCTTATAATGGTTATATGCTTCCTCCAGCTCGTTTACAGCATTCATGAGAGTTTCGGGGATATACTGCCCTCCGTGAACTCCAAATCTTCCCTTTGACATAGCTTTACATCTCCTTTTTTACAACAAAAAAGCCCTTGACAGACCATCAAACGATCTGTCAAGGACGGATAATTACACCCGTGGTGCCACCTTGATTCACGGCAACAACGCCGTGCGCTCTGCGGAATACCAACATATTCCCGGCTATTAACGTAAGCCATAACGTCGCAGAATACTCGGCAAAGCTACCTTTGACTGCGCCCTCAGCGAACCATTATAATAAGGAGTGACCGCCCGGCTCTCAGCTTCCCGGACTCTCTGTGCGTTCTTTTCTTATTTTTACTCTCGCCTCAACGGTTTGTATTAAACTGATAAACAAATTATACCACCGGAATTTATGGTTGTCAAGAAGTTTTTTGAAAATTATCATATTTTTATGGTGTAAATCTAGTTGAATCGCTGGCAAAAGAATAATCGAAAACTACCAATGTAATAATATAATGCTGCATAATACAATAACCATTTGAATAATTATTTGTTAGAGTGCCATACTACTAAATATCACAAGTTTTTCCGTAATTTTTTTACGGAAACGATTGACGTATATCGAAAGAAATGATAGAATAGAAATAAAGGAGCGTTGGTTTATATGCTAAAGCGATTTGAGGTTCAAGGATTTAAAGGATTTAAAAAACTCCTGACACTTGATTTGTCTGCTCGTGAATATGAATTTAACAAGAATTTAACTAAAAACAACATAGTAAACAAGGCATTTGTCTATGGAAAAAATGGTGTAGGAAAAAGTTGTCTTGGAATTGCTTTGTTCGACATTGTTTACCATTTAACCGATAAAGAACAAATGAGTTCCTCATATTTGCGTAACTACCTGAATTTAGAAACATCTTGTCATCATGCGATATTCAGATATACTTTCCTTTTTGAAGACGAAGAGGTAGTTTATGAATACAAGAAAAAGAATCCTAATGAATTGCTGAGTGAGAAGGTATCAATAAACGGAAAAACAGTTATTGATTATGATTTCTTTGACAAGAATAAACAGTTTATTGATAACATTATTATCGGAAGCTTAAATGTCGAACTGGTTGACAATAAGCTTTCAGTTGTAAAGTATATTTATCGAAATACACCAACCAATAGTATTCCGCTGATAACAAAGATGGTTGGGTTCTGCGAGAAAATGCTTTGGTACAGAAGCCTTAGTGACGGAAATACCTATGCCGGTTTTACAAACGGAGGTGCTTCACTTTCCGAAACGCTGTATAAACATCATAAAATAAATGAGTTTCAAGAGTTTTTGAGAGAGAATGGATTGAAATACGATTTAAAATTTGTCGAAAACAATGGAGACCATGAGCTGATGGCACAGTTTAACGGAGGTAAGCTTGCTAACTTCAACACTTTGGCTTCAACAGGCACTATGGCACTTTTCCTTTTCTATATTTGGAGCATTTCTGCATTCAATGATATTTCGTTCCTCTTTATAGACGAATTTGATGCGTTTCTTCATTATGAATCGGCGGCAAATATTGTGTCAATATTGAATAAAGCTAACGGATTTCAAACGATTTTAACCTCTCACAACACGTATTTAATGCAAAACAAGTTTACCCGACCCGATTGTTGCTTCATAATGACGACCAATAAAATTACCAGTCTCTATAATGCCACTGACAAAGAAATCAGAGAAGCTCACAATCTTGAAAAGATGTACATCAATGGAGCTTTCAATGAATAAGAATATACTTTTGATAGTTGAAGGCGAAAAGCTGGAAACAACTTTCTTTGAT
>CACYDE010000106.1 GCA_902773045.1 uncultured Ruminococcus sp.
CTTCAATTCTATAGCAATCCAAATAAATAGACGGACAAAAGGAGACGATGCCGGTAAGTGCAGAGCAAGGCGGAGGACGAAAGCATACTGGCGTACCCCAAGGGCACTTCCTTCGGGTGTATGTCGAGGACGACAACGCAGCTATGCGCTTACCGGGACGTCGAACTTGTCTGGATATTTGTTTGGTTTGCTATATTATACGGGATTTCAATTTATAATGCTATAAACTATAGATTGTTTGAAAAATAAAACTTATTCAAAAGGCAAATAGAATGTAAAGGCAATACCGCACAGAGATTGTGACGAAGATGCGCAGCAGATTTTTATCAAAAGAGTAAATAAAAACGACGCAGGAATACTGAAGTGCCGCTCAAGAGGGTAAGCCCACGGCGAAGACCGATTGGTAAGCGGAACTTATGCATAGCTGACGTATGCCGGCAGCACACCAAGAAGTCAAGCCGCAAGGCGCAGGCTGATTGGATTGTGCTGCAAATGCCCTTGGGATACCGTCAGTCGGTTTTTATGCGGTATTGCCTTATATTTGAAAAAACTATCATGCTTTAACTTCACACATAAAACGATTCTCTCCGTTATTGTGAGTGTAGCTATAATTGGCTGTCATGCTCTTGATAAGCTTTGCTGACAGTTCATCGCCGTTTTTGACAGGATCGTAGCTTTCACCTTTGTACACTGCTTCAAACGTCACGCTTTCGTCCGTTTCGGAAAATTCGGTCATTACCTTTAGCGGGAAAACATCCTTCCGTGCAGATATATTCTGCTTTACGGCTTCTTCAAACACAAGCAGAAGGTTTCTGATCGTCTTTTCACTAAGAGAATTATCTTTTCCGAACATTTCAAGCTTCGAGGAATATGCGATATAATCGAAGTCGGCGCTCTCGATTAAAAGCGGCAGCTGTCTTAAGCGCTTTATGAACACCCTCGTTTTTTCTTTTTTCGGCGAGCTAAAGATCTCGTCGGGTGTACCCTCCTCGTAGATGCCGCCCTCGTCCATGTAGAACACTCTGTTGGAAACATCGTGGGCAAATTTCATTTCATGCGTCACGATCATCATTGTCATACCGTCCTTTGCCAGAGAACGGATAACGGACAGCACCTCTCCGACCATTGTCGGGTCAAGCGCGGAGGTCGGCTCGTCGAAAAGTATGATCTCGGGCTTCATTGCTATTGCTCTCGCGATAGCTACACGCTGCTTCTGTCCGCCCGAAAGCTCCTCGGGAAAGCTCTCGGCTTTCTCGGCAAGTCCGACACGCCGAAGCAGCTCCATTCCCTCTCTGTAAGCCTGTGCCCTCGGCGTTTTTAAGATGTTTATCGGAGCGGAAATGACATTCTCGATAATATTCAGATTGTTAAAAAGATTGAACGATTGGAACACCATTCCCATCTTGCGGCGCACTTTTGAGATATCACACTTAGGGTCGGTGATGACCTCTCCGTCCACCGTTACAGTGCCCGAGGTGGGAGCTTCAAGTTGATTCAGGCAGCGCAGAAGCGTGGATTTTCCTGTACCCGACGGACCTATCACGGAAATAACATCGCCCTTATTGATCTCGACAGATACGTCCTTCAAGGGAGTGACATTCGGGTACTCCTTGCGAAGGTGCTCTATTTTTATCATGCTCATTTTGCTGCCTCCTTTGCAGATTTCTTTTTCGATCTCGGATCGATATATTTCAATACTGCGCTTATTATGAGCGAAATAACCCACGCAAGAAGGAAGTAGATAACGGCGGTAACGATAAGCGGGAAAAATGCTTCATACGTTCTGCTGCGAATTATATCCGACATTTTCGTGAGGTCCTGTATCGCGATATATCCAACGACGGAAGTGCCCTTCAAAAGCGTGATGATCTCTCCTCTGTAAACGGGTATCTGCCTTACAACAGCCTGTGGGAAAATGAATTTGAAAAACGCCTGATTCTCCGTATAGCCGAGAGCAAGCGCCGCTTCTCTCTGACCGGGGTCGATGCTCTCGATACCCGAACGCATGATCTCCGAGGTGTACGCCGAGAAGTTCAGCGCAAAGCCGATAACGGCTACCCAAACTGCCGACATTCCCGATCTTCCGAAGATGACATAGTAAAGTATCATAAGAAGCACGACCATAGGAGTTCCCTGCAACAGCTTTACATAAAGGTCGGATATCTTCCCCGAAAGAACGCTGTCTGTACGTCTGAAAAGGCAGATAAGAAACGCAAGCACCGAGCCGAAAATGACTGCAAGGACAGTGATAAGGCAGGTCGTGCCGATACCCTGTACGATGAGTTTCCAACGTGATTCGCGAATAAAGTTTTTCTCGAAGCTGTTTTTCAAGCCTGCAAAGAAAGATGTTTTTTCGACCGCAGTATCGGCTTCTTTTCTGACAACAGCGACAGCGTCAGTAGTGTAGTAAACATCGGAGAAATCAACGCTCTGCGCTCTCTCCTCCGTTATCATGATAGTGCCCGAAGCGATATCGTATGTACCGGATGATACACCGGCAATAAGCGAACCGAAATCGGCATTGTCGATAGTCAGACCGTAACCGTACTCATTACAGAAGCGCGAGATGATATCGATCTCAAGTCC
>CACYDE010000107.1 GCA_902773045.1 uncultured Ruminococcus sp.
CATACTGGCGTATGTCGAGGACGACAACGCAGCTATGCGCTTACCGGGACGTCGAACTTGTCTGGATATTTGTTTGGTTTGCTATAAGTGATTAATGTGCGGTATTTCCTATAATAAAATCCTTCGCCCTGATCCGGTGATCGCTGAACGAAGGATTTTGTTTTTATCGGCTGCTTGTGTTTGAAGAAGTGTTCTTCTTTGAGTTATTCTCTTTGAGTTTTCCTGTGGATTTAAAGTAAGCGTCCAGCATGGCTTTCGCCGTGTTCATGGAATAGGTACCCTTTCCCCCGTGCTCAATAACTACAGCAAGAGCAACCTCGGGCTTTTCATAGGGAGCGTATGCGATGAATGTAACGTTGTCCGAACCGATGTTTTCGGCCGTTCCGGTTTTTGCCGCGATCGGGATCTGATATTTTCCGAAAACATCTTTCGCCGTTCCCGAAACAGCAACCTGACGCATACCCTCTTTGACGATCTTCATGTTCTCTGTTGAAATACCCACTGTTTCAACAACTTCTGGTTCCTTTGAGTTGTCGAGGATAATTTCCTGTCCGGTAAAATCGGTGATCTTGTCGACAAAGTGAGTTCTGAGTCTTACTCCGTCATTTGCGATCGTTGCGGCGTAGGTGGCAAGCTGGATCGGAGTGAAAGCGTTGTCGGACTGACCGATCGCTGCCTGACAGGTGTTTCCTTCATACCAAACGGTGGAATCACGTCCGGCAAGGATACCGGTGCTTTCGTAGATCTCTATTCCCGTATGGACTCCGAGACCGAATTTTTCCGCGTAATAGTCCATCGCGTTTATCCCGAGCTGTCTTCCGACATCGGCAAAGAAGTAGTTGCACGAATCGCGGAGAGCATCGGTTACAGTTTCGTTAGAATGATATCCCATACAGCGTATAATATCGTTTTTATAGAAATCATAATTCTGGCTGCAAAATATTGTTGAGCTTTCGGCGATAACGCCCTCTTCAAGAGCCGCAGCCGCAACGCAGGGCTTGAATGTCGATCCTATTATAAAATTACCGGTCAGAGAGCGGTCAAAAAGAGGAAGAGTGTCGTCACCCATAAGCTGCCGATAATATTTTTCATCGGTATTGTATTTCTGAAGATCGTAACCGGGATAACTGGAACATGCGAGAACCGAGAAATCTTTAAGGTCGATCATTACGGCAGCTCCTGCGATACAGTCGGGATAGTATGCTGCCGCCGCCTGAACATTTTTTGCAAGCGCTTCATTGGTCGCTTTCTGAAGATTCGAATCTATTGTGAGATAAACCGAGTTTCCCGGAACCGCCTTGACGGTTTCCGTTTCTTCAACTATAGTTCCGTCGGAGGTCTTGGTGACTCTTTTTTCACCTTTAGTTCCTCGGAGATATTCTTCCATAGCCCCTTCGATCCCGCTTTTTCCTATCTTGTCATCGAGTCCGTAGCCTTTATCTTTCAGATCGTTGTACTCCGCCTGGGAAATAGCTCCGACCGAACCGAGAAGATGGGGCGAAAGATCGCCGTTGCTGCAATATCGAAGAAATGTGCTGCCGCATTCAACTCCCGGAAAGCCCTGAGAGTTTTCGAGAACGATAGCTACCATATCGCGGCTGATATTTTCGGCAAATTTATACGGAGTTGAATTGTTGTAGCCGCAGAACTCCATGTTGTATCTTACACTGACTATATCTCTGAATTTTTCTTTCGTATATTTTGTTTCGTCAAGCTCAAACCTTTCCGAGAATGCCGCCATGCAGTCCTCGGCAGTTGCGTACTTGTTCATATTGAGCATAGCCTTGCTTCGGATATAATCTATGGTATCATCGTTGTTATCTTCAAACTGATAGCTGCCGTTTGAATCAATATAGATCGGAAGCGCGTCTATCCATTCCTCATGGCGAAGCTTCATGAGATCAATGAGCTTGTCTATAATATCGTTTTCGGTATTTTTTTTCATGTAAAGCTTATTGAAAAGTATCATGTAGCCTGCGTCATTGACGACCAGCTCTTTTCCGCTGCGGTCGAGGATCTCTCCGCGGCTTGCTTCGGTTGTCATTGTGTAGGAAGCTGCCGAGAGGACGTCTTCCTGATACTCGCTGCTTTCTATTATCTGCCACGAAAAAAGTCTTACAACAAAGGCGGCAAAAATCAGAATGGTGAAGAAAGCACAAAACGCAGCGCGAATTCCGCTGTTTGTGGGTTTTATTTCCGCCCTTTTCATACTGTTTCCTTTCTGAATGAATAATTTAATTGTTCAGCTGCTTAGCGCGTCTTCGGCTTGCGCTTGAACGGCTTGAGCGCGGAACACGTTTTTTTCTGTGTACACGAATTTTTCTCTTTTCTTTTCTGAAAGTTTTCGAAACTGCCATCGTTATCACGTAGATAAACGGCGTTGCAGCCCATGTATACAACATTCTCGGGATATAATGAGTAAGATACATCTCCCACGCGCCGTCATAGCTTTTTATGTAATAAAAAACAAAGAATTTCAGAGAAATCACGGCGGCGCTTGAAACGGCGCTGTAGATCAGAACGAGATATATGTTGTTTTTTATATATTTGTCATTCCAGCTTGATTCGTAGTAGCACACCGTTCCGAGAATTATGGACGTCAGTCCCATGATCCCGCCGGTTCCCACGTCGATCACAAGACCGCAGAAGATCCCGAAGAAAAGCGAAAAAAGCGGAAGCTCAAACGCCGCCGCCGAAACCGCCGCCGAAACAAGAAGCAGGGGCTTTGCGAGATATATTTCCGGGATAAGATCGGGAGTTCCCTCGATAATAAAAAGCAGAAAAATTTCCGCCGTGTAGAGAAAATATCTGTAGTATTTTCTTTTTATTTTAACGCACCTCCATCAGAGGAGTCGCTGTCGGAAGAATCCTTTTCGGACGATGAGTCTGTGTCGGAAGCTTCCTCTACGATCCCTTGTCCCTCAAAGGAAGTGATAACAACAACATCACCTACATTTTTCAGATCTTCATAAGGCTCGATAACCGCGTAAGGCGTAGTGTCGTATTGGTCATAGTCAAGTTTTGTGACTTTTCCGATCACGATATCCTCGGGGTAAACTCCCCCTACGCCGGTAGTGATAACGATCTCGCCCGGTTTTATTTTGTTGTCGGCTGAGATCACGGAAAGTATCAGAAGTCCGTCGTCGCTGAAAGAGGAGCTTCCCGTTGCGATTCCGCTGTCGCGTGTTTTCTGATCCATCGCTCCGACTTTTGCCTCGGGCGAAAGAAGAGTGGTAACTTTGCTTGTTGTGACGCTGACTTCGCTGATCCAGCCGACGAGTCCCTTGTCAGTTATTACGGGGTCATTGACTTTAACGTCGTCTCTGCTTCCCTTATCGATAGTGAAACCGTAAAAATCATCGTTCGGGTCTCGTCTGATAACGGTTGCAACGGCAATTCCGTAATCGGGATTGTCGTCTTTTATTCCGTAGTATTTTCTGAGAATCTCGTTTTCTTTTTTCAGATCGTCATAGTCAATGACCTGACTTACGAGATCCCTGATCTCATCTTTTAATTCGCTGTTTTCTTTGAGAAGTTCTTCATGTGTTTTTTTATTTCCGTCGGTTTCGGTGAGAGCCGCGGTCGTCTGCTGAAAAGGTGAAGCTATCCACGTATAAAAATCAACGAAAATATTCTTTCCGATAGCGGCGGTGACGGCTGCAACAACTCCGAGGACAACGATCGCTGTAGTAAAAACTTTTTTAAAATTACTGTGTTCTTTCATTCCAAAATTACCTCTCGGAATCACTCATAATCGCCGAAGTAGTCTTTATCCTTCGACATCTCAAGCCTTTTTCCGGTTCCCACAGCAACGCAGTCCAGCGGATTTTCCGCAACATAAACGGGAATGTTTGCTTCCTGAGAAATAAGCTTGTCAAGTCCTCTGATAAGTGCGCCGCCTCCGGTCAAAGTGATTCCGTGGTCGAGAATATCCGCGCAAAGCTCGGGGGGCGTCTGTTCGAGAGTCTGACGGATAGCTTCGATGATCGTCGCAAATGAATCCGTGAGAGCTTCACGGATCTCTTCGGGAGTTATCGAAAGATCAAGCGGCATACCGTCCGCAAGGTTTCTTCCTCTGATTTCAATGGGTTCTTCGTTTTCGTAAGGAAACGCCGAGCCGATAAGTATTTTTATATCCTCCGCAGTTCTTTCACCGATCGAGAGATTATGATTTTTCTTGACATAAGCAATTATCGCTTCATCAAATTTATCTCCTGCCACTCTGACCGAACAGGAATGAACGATATCTCCATAGCTGATAACAGCGACTTCGCTTGTTCCTCCGCCGATGTCAACGACCATTGAACCGACCGGTTCAAAAACGGGCAGTCCCGCGCCGAGAGCAGCAGCCATAGGTTCTTCCATGAGTTCAATATTTCTTCCGCCCGCCTGTTCCGCAGCGTCTTCGACGGCGCGCCTTTCAACCTCGGTGACACCGGAAGGAAGCGCGATCACGATCTTTGGGTGACTGAAAAGACCGGAGTGAGCAGTGTTTCTGATAAACCTTTCAAGCATGGTCGCGGTGATGTCAAAATCTGCGATAACCCCGTCTTTAAGCGGTCGAACCGCAACGATTGACCCCGGAGTGCGTCCGAGCATTTCTTTCGCCTGAGTTCCGACGGCGAGAACATCATCGTTTCTCATATCAACTGCAACGACCGACGGCTCGCGCATTACAATTCCTTTATTTTTTATATAGACAAGGGTATTTGCCGTTCCCAGATCTATTCCGATATCTCTTGTGAACATAATTTATATATCTTCCTTTCACGAGGCATAATAAAGTAAATGAAACAAAAATAACAGCTTTTTGTTTTCGTTATCAAAAATTCAAACATATAAGCCAAAAGATTACATCCATGTTTTTAAAAAATTACATTTATGTATCTATTATAAACTAAATCTTCATATAGTACAAGACTTTAGGAAAAAATTTTTTTACAACTTGAAAGGAAAGCATATTTGTCAGTATAATTGACCGAACCGGTAACACCGGACGAAAATCGCACACCAACTTTTTGGGTTAGGCGACTTTACCGCCTGCGTCAAAATTTGTCCCTAAAGAGAGGTCAACGAACCGGCAACGGTGGGCAACGCCCGCAGGAAATACGCACACCGGCATTTTGAGTTAGGTGACTTTACCGCCTGCGTCAGAATTTGTCCCTTAAGAGAGGTCAACTAACCTGAAAGTTATGCAAAAAATCCCGATGACAAGCACCGGGATTTTTATTTTGAGTTTTATTAGTATAAATATTACTGCGAAGATTCTGCAACAACACCATACATACCGAACATCGGCATTACGATGGAAACAGCAACTACACCTACGATACCTGCAACGATGATCGTCATTACAGGTGTCATAGCGTCTGTCAATCTCTTCGTAGACTCATCGGCCTGCTCCTGATAGAGGTCAGCCATCTTATGCATTGAATCGGAAAACATACCTGATTCCTCACCTACACGTACCATTGATACGAGAATGGAATCAAATACATCGTAGTGGCTCATGGAAACATTGATCGGCGTACCGATTTTAACGTCTTCAATAACCTGGCTCAAACAATCTTTGATGTAGAGATTTGATACAACGTCTCTCGAAAGTTCAAGCGCTTTAAGAATACTAACGCCGGCGTCGGTCAGCGTAGCCATGATATTACAGAAACGAGCGATATATGTATTGCTGAGAACCGGTCCGACGATCGGGATCTTCAAAAGATGCTCGTTGAGCCACATTGCGAATGAATCGTTATATTTGAGAAGCGATCTGAAACCGACTACAATTCCGGCAACAATAATCGCAACAAGCCACCAATAACCGATCATGAAGTCCGAGAACGCCATTACCGCTTTTGAAATTGCCGGCAGATCGGAACCGAACGCCAAAAATACGCCTGCGAACGAAGGCAAAACGAACATGGACATTACGATGATCATGGCAAGCGTCAAGAATATAAGGAAGATAGGATACATCATTGCACTCTTGATCTTTGCGGTCAATGTGATTTCTCTGTGGAGAATATCGGCTGCGTTTTCAAAAGCCATATCAAGACGACCGTTGGCTTCACCGGCAGCAACAAGGCTGATTACGATTTCAGGGAAAGTCTTAAACGAACCGAGCGACTGAGAAAGCGGGACACCGTTGTAAAGCTCTGTACTTACAATGGTAAGTATTTTCTTCATCTGCTTATCGGCTTCGGTATCAAGCAAAACTTCCATAGCCATCGAAAGAGAAATACCTGATTTCATCATGATAGCCATCTGATGGAGAGTTGTAAGAACTTTCTTCTTTTGGAGAATAACATCATGAATATCTTTTGTATTGATATCGCGCTGATACCAAGGGAGATTTTCCTGATTTCCGTCAATTGCCGAATCCTTATACTCGCTGATCTCGATAGCGGTCATGCCTCTTTCAGCCAGAATACGCTTTACATCCTCACGGCTTTCGGCAGTGACCTCACTTCTGTATTTTTTTCCTTTACCGTCAATGGCAAGATATGAGAATTTCAAAATCCGTCACCTCATCTCCGATTGTTCATTGCAGCACCGCCGTAAGGTGATCTCTGACCGCCCGGCATACCCGGCTGCGGCTGATCTGCGTCACTAACCTCAAAGCTGTACTCTCTTGCGGTCTGCTGATTGATATAACCACGGTCAAGAAGCATCTGGATACTCTTGTTTCTTGTGATCATACCCAAGCCCTTACTTGTTTCAATAACCTGCTCGATCATTGAGATCTTATTCTCACGGATAAGGTTGGAAATAGCGCTGTTAACGAACATGATCTCAAACGCACCGATACGTCCGGGGATATCGCTTCTGGGGAGAAGTCTCTGCGAAACAACGCACTTCAAAGACGTTGAGATCTGACCGAGAGCCTGACGCTGCTGAGCGGCAGGGAACATATCTACAAGACGGTCTACCGTTTTCGCTGCGCCCTCTGTATGAAGCGTTGAGAAAACAAGGTGACCTGTCTCTGCTGCGGACAAGGCAATCGAAACTGACTCGAAGTCACGAATCTCACCGATCTGGATAATATCCGGGTCTTCACGAAGAACCGCACGAAGAGCTGTATGATAGGAACGGCTGTCCGGACCGATCTCTCTTTGGTTGATTACGCAGCCGATCGGACGGTGAAGATACTCAACAGGGTCCTCGATAGTAACGATATTAAGGTTTCTCTCACGGTTGATCTGATGAACGATAGCCGCAAGCGTCGTAGATTTTCCGGAACCTGTCGGGCCGGTAACAAGCACAAGACCTTCTTTAAGTTCAAGGATCTTTGCGATCGACGCAGGAAGATTCAGTTTGTCAAGTTCGGGAGTCGTCTCGTTGATAACACGCATTACGAGCGACGCGCCGTTTCTCGTTCTGAAAGCGTTTATTCTGAAACGGCTGCAGCCTTCGATGGTTGCGGCGCCGTCGACATCGCATGTTTCCATGAATGTGTCAAAACGCTCTTTGTTGAGAACCTGGCTTATCATGTATGTAACGTCCTCATCGGTCAGCGGATCGCCTTCCCAATATCTCATGGAGCCGTGAAGTCTGTAAGCAGGACAGTTTCCCGCCGACATATGGATATCGGAGCAGCCTGCTTCAACGGCTTCTTTGACCATTGCAATAAAATCCATAGTAAAAATTCCCCCATTCAGGTGATTGTTATTAACTGTGCGCCGCACAAAACGGACAGAACGACACACAAAAGCTATAATACATCTATGATTATAACATAAATCTCACGAATTTACAACAATAATTTCATAATTTTTATGAATTTTTCGTATAAATATCAGAGCATATCCTCACTTGCTGCTTCAAGCATTGTTTCCAAAGAGATAATACCGCTGATAACGTTCATACGGAGATTTTCTCTCATCGAGATCATTCCCTCGTTTACTGCGATATCGTTGAGATCTTCAGTCGACTTTCCTGCCTGGATAGCTCTCTTTATAGCGGGAGAAACCATGAGGATCTCATGAACCGCAAGACGTCCCTTGTGACCGCTCTTGTTGCAGCGTTCACAGCCGCCCTGAGGAGCACGATAAAGCTTGATCTCGAGAGTGGGATCGTCAATTCCGAGAAGCTCGAGTTCATGTTCACCCGCGATGTAAGGTTCTTTGCAGTTGACGCAGAGACGGCGAACGAGTCGCTGAGCGATAACTCCGATTACCGTTGAAGAAACCATGAACGGTTCAACGCCCATATCAATAAGACGGATAACCGATGAAGCTGCGTTATATGTATGCAGTGTTGAAAGAACCAAGTGACCCGTTACAGCGGCGGAAGCTGCGATCTCGGCAGTTTCCTTGTCTCGAATCTCACCGATCATGATAATATCGGGGTCCTGACGAAGAATTGAACGAAGCGCGCTGGCGAACGTAAGACCTGCTTTTGCGTTAATATCAACCTGATTGATTCCCGGGATAATCATTTCGACAGGGTTCTCAACGGTGATAATGTTGATATCTTCTCTCATTACACCCTTAAGACCTGTGTAAAGAGTTGTTGATTTACCGGAACCTGTAGCGCCTGTAACCAGGATGATTCCACGGTTCTGAGAAAGAAGCTTGTCAAATCTTTCAAGGTTCTCGGGGAGGAATCCGATCGCGGACTTATCCATTTTCAAGCCGAGAGCCGTCGTAATACGGGCGCAGACCTTCTCTCCGAAAACTACGGGGAGAATGGAAATACGCATGTCTACTTCGGTGTTTCCGACACGATAATTGATACGACCGTCCTGAGGGATACGTTTCTCGGCGATGTTCATGCCGCCGATAAACTTGATTCGGGAGGTTACCGAAGGCGCGAGCTGTGCGCTTGTTTCCATGTATTTCTGGAGTTTACCGTCGATACGGAAACGAATGAGAAGAACTTCTTCCATCGGTTCTATATGAATATCGGAGGTTTTAAGTCTTACTGCCTCTTCGATCATGTTGTTTACGAAACGAATGATAGGCTGGTCGTCTGCGGCAGCTTTGGCTGCGTCGATCTCATCTTCCTTTCCTGCCTGGCTCGCCTGGCTTGCGATGAATTCGCGTGCCTCGTCATAAGCTCTTTTTGAAGCGTAGAGAGCCTGGTGAGCCTTTTGGATCTGTGACGGAGCTGCGATAACGGACTGGATCTGCAGCTTTGTCGTTGTGCTGATCCTGTTGAGTCCCTTATAGTCGAGAGGGTCGGAAACCGCGATCGTGAGCGTTCTGTCGATAAGTTCGAGCGGAACGACCATACACTGCTCCGCGAGTTCTGCGGAGATCACGTTTGAAAGCTCATCTTTAAGCTCGACCTCGTCGAGATCGACAAACGGGATCGAAAACTGCTTTGACAAAGCGTAACAAACTTTCTCTTCCTCACAGAGTTTCTCCTTGATGAGGATCTCACCGAGACGAAGATTGTTGGATTTTTGCATGCTGAGCGCCTGATCCAGCTGATCCGGCGTGATCGCACCCATGTTTATAAGAATTTGACCAATTTTCAAGCTGCCTGCTCTCATAATTTCAGGACTCCTTTTCAGAATTTTGATGTTATATATTAGATGTAGATGAATAAATCGAGATGTTGATCAGAATACCATATTGTAAACATAATTAACATCACTATAAATTATTTTTTAAACAATAAACTATGTTAAACCCGTGCGAACACGGGTTTTCACATAAAATCAGGGCAAAGCCTCCATGTCCATGAGCATTTTGTACATGCTGAAAATAGGCTCGATTTTAACTCTGAGCATGATCGTAAGGACGATAGCTATACAAATATACGGACCCATGGGAAGGTATATGCCGTTTTTTCCCTTTCCGGAAAAAATCAGGTAAAGGAAATGAAACGCGGAAACAAATGCCGAAAACATGAGCACGATCAGAACGTACTTTAATCCGAACATAAGTCCCACCGCTGCCATAAGCTTGATATCTCCGAAACCAAAGCCTGTCTTTTTAAAAACAAGTGTGCTGAACAGATCAAGGACAACCAAAATTGCAAATCCGCTCGCTGCACCAAGCAATGGATCGTACCACGAACTGATAAAATTTTTGTCGGTAAAATAATCCGTTACCGCAAAAATAAGCGATACCACCGCCACCGCTATGGTGAATTGATCCGGGATTATAGTATATTTCGCGTCAGACTCGGAAATAAGCAAAAGCAGCGAATACAAGATCACATAAAATATCAACTCCGGCGTTACACCCGTGAAAAGAGTTGTTCCGGCAAGCGCGGCTGCAATGATCGCTCCTGCGATGAACCCTGTCGGTTTGATCTTGAAGCGATTCCCGCTGAGAAGTTCCTCGGACGGTTCCTCGTCATAGTCACAGAGCCATTTTGCCGGAATTTTGTTGAGCAGCCTGCAGCTCAGGGGGCCGAGCAAAAACCCGAGAACCGCCAAAGCTGAAGCTGTTATAATACTTACTGTAGTGAACATATAATTTCAAGATCAAGCTTCCGCACTATCGGTGTCTGTTTCAAGGAGAGACGGATCGATCTGGATCTTCTGATTGTAATAATAGAGATAGATCTCCATAGAAACATCAAGGTCGCCCTCTTTGACTGCGACATCATTCAAAACGTCCGTATCCGTGGTCACAGTTATTGCGCTGAATTCTTTTACGTAGTAGCAGCCGACTGACTCTTTTTCAACGAAGTTAAGGAAGTCGAGAAGATCTTCTCTTGTTGCGTAACCTTCGAGATCAATGGTAACGTAGTAGAGAGGAGAGCCGGTGAAGCTGATCTTACCGCTTTCGTCTTCTGTTTCTCCGCCTCGCTCAAAATTCGTATAGTGGAAGTTGTAGTCCTCGATCGCCTTCTGAAGATCGGCGAGAGAAGAATTCGCATCAACAAAATAATCTTTCTGATACTGCTCCCATTCCGCCTCAAGCTGAGCAATATTTTTCTCGATCGCTGCTTGATTACGGATAGAATCCTCGTACATCTGGATAGTGTCAACAGCTTCCTGATGCTCGGAATCCATGATAGGTTTCTTATTTTTATAAGGCATATACACCGTAGGAACAAAAACGGCAACTGCTATTATGACTGCAACGATCGCAATCAATGCTCCGGGTACTTTTTTATTATCATTCTTAGCCATTTTTTATCACTCTCCCTTTACCGATTCCATCATTTCATCATAATTCGTTCCGTTGCTGATATTGTAATGATAACCGTCGCTTCCTTCATCGCCCTCAGCCTCTTCTTCGGCATAACCGGCAACATTGAAGGTATGAGTTACTTCAACTTCTTCTTCTCCTTCTTTTCCTTCTTCCTTTATGGTTATACGGTTAGCGGAGAACGGAACTTCGATGTTGAAGAACTTGTTCGCATTGATATCATCCTGAAGCTTAACGTAATCTTCAAGAACTTTAACATACAGAACGGTCTTGATAGTATTCTCATCACTGTCGATGTCATAGGAAGCAACACGGAGAACCTTTTCTGCGTCCGTAACCTGCTCGAACATCTCGGTCATCATTTCAAAGACCTTAGCGTTAGGCTGCGGAAGCGCTGCGATATCCTCGCTCGCGTGAGCCATCTTATCCACAAGATCTGCCTGCTGAGCAAGTTTTGATTTGATATCGTCATATTTTACGTCGTTAAGCTTCGCCTGATCGTTCTGAGCGCGAACCTCAAGTCCGTAAGATTTGATTCCGATGAAAGCCATAATACCTACGGCGATTACTGCAATGCCCATGGCAGCCATATTTACGATGCCCGCATTGATGGAACCGAAGTCGATGCTCTTTCCGCCTGTAATAACGCCAAGGTTATACTCGTTCTGAGCGCCGCTGTTTACGAGATAAGAGTATGTGTAGAAGCACGCCGTCTTGTAGCCTGCCTCGTCTGCCTCCTTCGAAATAATCGGAACGTTGGTCAAAGATGTGAAAGCGTCGGAAATAAGGTTGATCTCATCGGCCTGAACGCTTATGGTTCTGATATGCTTGAGAACTCCGGGGATATAAGCGACGAAGTCACTCGCATAGATCTGGTCAAGCTCAATGCGGCAGCTGAGAAGAACCATTCGAAGGTTTCTGACAACCTCATTGGAGAAATTCTCAAATGTCTGACGCATCTCGCGTCCTGCCTGAACGGAATTACATTTTTCGGAAATTCCGACACCGTACTTTCTGATGACCTCAAAAGCCTCTTCAAGAGAACAGTTCTGGTCGTTTGCGAAAATATTGGCGATGTCTCCGAGCGGGAGCGGGAAGGAATGAGCGTAGATCGGAACGCCCTTCTGCATTACGAGAAGTCTTGCGGAGCAGAAATCAAGGCTGATCAAAGCCACGGACTTGTCATAGCTGTAGATACCTGTCTGAGCCATCTTTATCATGCTGACTGTCGGAGGGATCAGCTTATAGAGATTCAAAGACTGCTCTCTGAAACCGGATTTAAGCTCTTCAACATAGGACTTCGGCATAACATAAACATTCGCACTGAGCTGAGCGCTTTCTTCGGTCTTCTGATAGCCCGAACCGTACTCAACGTTTATCAGCGTATAGTTTGAGATATCGTCGTTGATGAGAGCTCTCGCTTCGTTCTCGGCGAAGATCTTAAGGTACTTATCCTTTGCGGGAGTATGCTGATACTCCTGGCTGATGAGCTGATCGCTCTCGGCACAGAGTATGACGTCTTTGATGTCGATCTTTGCATTTCTCATCGACATTCTTACAAGCTCGGCAAGCTCTCTCGGGAAGTTCCACGCCTGACCTCTCAGATTCTCGGGAAGAAATACCACGAGGGGTTCTCTGAAGGTTACCTCATAATCAGGCCGCTTAGAATTACGGTCATTACCGCTGCTGACGAACTGCTTACCAGACTCAGCCGGTGTAATGCAAACATAATACTTTGATACCTGAACAATTACATATTTCATTTTGTGACTGCACCACCCTAAATTATTTTTCCGACCAAATTTTATGATGCCGGACGCAAAACCTTTCACCCAACATCACACTATGATACGTTATAATTATACAATATACATGCCAATCTTTTCAATGCAAATAAATGTACAAATTATCTTTAAATTTCTGTGCAATATTGCTTTTCTGCGCAATTATTAACTAATTATAATTCATTGCTTTGTATTATTTGTACATTTAGCCCAATAAGATGGACAATGTGTTTAATGTGTGGATTATTTATTTTTCACAATTCATTATATTTTGAATGCTTCCGGAAATTTCTATATTATTTTATTTGTTCTATGTTTTCCCCAAAACAAAGTTTATGTGGCATATTTCCCCGACAGAAGCCGATCCTTCTAAAAGCATTTCACCGAAGATTCACATAAAAAAACAATATCGTCACACAAAATAGGTATAAATGTTAACAATGCGTGCGCTTTTATTTAACGATTTGTGCAGCAATACCACTAAAACCGAAATCTTTGCGAAGTGGCTTTAAAATCTTGAAAAGCCGCATAAAATCTGATAAAATACAGTTAAATCAGCAATATAACAATCATTCTTAATACTGTTTTTACATGAAACATCGGAAGGTTAAAGGGAGGTAATTGTTATGAAAAAAATGATAAAAAAAGCAGGAAAAAAAGGCTTCACGCTCGTTGAGCTTGTTATCGTTATTGCCGTTCTTGCCATTCTTGCGGCTATCGCGATCCCGGTCATCACCACCACGATCGACTCAGCCAAAGTCGGGGTCATGCAGAGCGACGCCGAATCGCTTGATATGCTCGTAAAAACGGCTGTGATCGAGCTTAGTCAGGATCTCCCCGGAACGACATACAACAAGAAGAAAATTTCACCAAACACGACCGTCGAGGACGTTCTGATCGAAAGCGGGATCTATGATTTCAATCTTTCAAGGAACATTGACGGCGAGGAGTATTACATTGTTTTGGATTCGGGAAAAATCGGAGTTTCCACCGACAATTCAAAGGCTATTTCGAAAACCACGACCCTCGCAACGTTCAGCCAACTCTATAAAATTTGATATGCAACTAATCTATGATAAATTCCTACCTGAGTGCCGCTGTCTTAATGGACGGCGGCACTTACCTTTTGTATTTTTCGAAAAATACGGCAAATAATAAAAGTGATACCGCAGAGACCAAAAGTCCGATATCATATTGATTTCGAGCTTTTTATCAAAATCGGTATGAAATAACATCGACCACGAAAGGAAAACAGTCCATGAAACCCATATCCGAAAACGCTGTTTCGGTCAACAGGATAAGAGTTACGGCAGTCATGTTTTTCATTACATTCCTTTTCGGGGGACTCTCCGTCTTCTTCCCGATTTCCGCGTTGATCGCAGAAACAATAATTTTTATTCTCTACATTTTCTGCATGACCGAGTTTCTGAAAAAATGGCAGAGGACCTATTTTTACCAAGCCGACGAAAACCGAATCAGGATCAAAAAAGGCGTACTCATATCAAAAGACATAACCATATTCAGATATAAGCTTCAATACACAAAGCTTGTGCGCACTCCCGCCGAACTTCTTTTTCACACCTGTACGATAATATACTACACTGCCGGGTCTGTTGTTTATCTCAGCGGGATCGACAGCGAGGCTGCGGACGGAGCGTTGATATATGAAAAAAAGATCTGACAACAGCGAAAAAATAAGTCTGTTTTCCCTGTTCGCCGAAATCCCGGTTTTCATTTATCTTCTCCCGATCCCGATACTTCAGAATTTTCTCTTCGATCCGCGAAACTTCCGCGAGCATATAACGTCATACGCGCTGAGTTTTATACTCTTCGTGGCATTCGGCGGTATCGCGGCGGCAGACTACAGAATGAAAAGATACAAAATACTGCCCGAGCATGCTTACATTCGAGAGGGTATTTTCCTGCGCTCACGGTTTCATATCCCCTACGAACGGCTCCAATCGGTCATCGTCCAAAGTTCCGTTCTTTCGAGACTTTTTTCAACAGTAAAAATACAGCTAAACACATCCGCGACCAAAGCAAAAAAAGGCGACGCGGAGTTCTATCTTCCGATCCGAAAAGCAAAAAAGCTTATTTCGGAAATATACGATGATCTCGGATATATTCAACGATATTACCACGCGAAAAACACAAGAATATTTTTCATGGCAGCAATATGGTCAAATCCCGTCAGCGGACTTCTGATCCTTTCGCCGCTCATCGGCAACACAGGAAAAATTCTCGGAAACGAGCTTCGAAACGAACTTCTTGAAAGCTTTGATTTTTCAAAATATCTCGTATATATCGGAATATCCCCCACCACTGCCGTTATAGTTTACATTCTGTTTTTCTGTTATGCTGTCAGCGTATGCGCCGACTTTGTGAGGAATGCCGATTTCAGCTGCACATCGTTTCAAAACGGTATTGTCATCAAACGCGGGATTATCAAGAAAACACTGTTTTTTACAAACTGTTCGAAGATAAACGCGATCACCCTCAGCCAAAGTCTTTTCATGTTTCCGTTCCGCCGATACAGCGCATATATTCACACCGTCGGCTCGGGAAAAGCAAAAGGCGACCGCAGTCTACTCATCGCCGCCGAAAGAAAAAGCGCCTTAAAAAATCTCCTTCCGCAGCTTCTCAAAGACTTCGATCTTCACTTTGACTTCAATATCAGACCGACGCATGAAGCGTTGGGAGCTTATCTTCGTTTGCCGCTCGTTCTGATCTTTACGGACATTATATTTTGCGTGATACCGATAATGTTCAATGTTTCGGAGGATATGTTCTTCTCGTTCATGCTGTTTACCGTTTCGGCTCTTGTGATTTGGTGCTTCTTTCGCGCCTACGCATTTTCGAAGTCCGGACTCTCGGTAAACCCAAGCTGTGTATATCTCCGTTTCTACAAACGAATAACGTTGAGATCCACAATTATCCCTATCGGGAAAATTCAGTTCTGCGTTAAAAAACAAAATATTTTTCAAAAGAAAAAAGGGACGTGCAATATAAAAATTTATATTCTCGGTGAAAAAAGAACGTTTGTTGAAATAAAACATTTGAAAGAAACCGACGCCGATGATTTTATTTGTGAAATGAATAAATACACTTGACGAACGCCCACCTGACCGTACTTCAAGAGTACGGCAGATGGGCGTATTTTACAAGAAGAAAAAGCGATCCGGGAAAGGCACACGGCAATGACGATCACTCAGCCATACGCTCCCGCGCTCTTTTTTTAACGATCACCTACAGCGCCAGATATGACAGCTGTACGGCGCAAGCTCGCTGCCTCCGCCGAAATCATGAACACTTCCTGTTACGAGGTCATCAGCCAGTCCCCAACCTGCGTCAAAGTGAGCGGTGTACGGGACACTGTCTGCATTGACCGCAACGAAGACGCGCTCGCCCTCGTAGTCACGCTGTATCACGCACTGCTTGTTTGTCAGCACAGGCACTTTCAGATCGCCGTAGCACAAAGCCCTGCATTCTCTGTGAGCCTTTGCAAGCTTACGGATCAGCTCGGTGATCTCGTTTTCCTGCGGTCTGTCGAAACAGGGACGAAGCGCAGGATCGCCGTCTTTCTTTTCGGCCTTGGCTCCCCACTCGCTGCCATAGTAAACGCACGGAATACCCGGCATACCGAAAAGCATCGTATAAACAAGCGGAAGGTGGCGTTCATTTGTCAGAATGCTGGCTATTCTCGTCACATCGTGGTTGTCCGCAAAGCACAGCAAATGCATTCCTCTGTACTGACACCACTGCTCGGGACCGAAACGGTTTTTGAGCGAATGGCAGATCTCAAAAAGATTCATGCTGTTGAAGCTTGAGTACAATCCCTTGTAGCACTCGTAATTTGTCGCCGAGTGAAGCATTTCGGGATTTACCCAGCGCGAATAATCTCCATGGAGAAGCTCGCCAACAAGGAAGAAATCCTCTTTCAGATCATCGGTGAATCGGCGAAGCCTCTTCAGAAAATCAAAATCAAGACAGTACGCCACATCAAGACGTATTCCGTCGATCCCGAAGTACTCTATCCAATACTTCACGGCGTCAAGAAGATGATCTGTCACTGCAGGATTGCGAAGATTCAGCTTTACAAGGTCATAGTGACCCTCCCAGCCTTCATACCACAATCCGTCATTGAAGCAGCTGTTCCCGTCAAAGTTGATGTTGAACCAATCCTTATAGGGCGACTCCCACCTTCTCTCGCATACGTCGCGAAACTGAGGAAATCCTCTTCCGACATGATTGAACACTCCGTCAAGAACGACTTTGATCCCCTTTTCGTGGAACACATCGCAAACTTTTTTAAAGTCTTCGTTCGTTCCGAGCCGTCTGTCGATCTGCTTGTAGTTACGTGTGTTGTAACCGTGTGTATCACTCTCAAAAACAGGCGAGAAGTACACGGCGTTACAGCCAAGCTTCGCAATATGGTCTGCCCAATCTATCGCCTTTAAAATGCGATGCTCCTGTACTCCGTCATTTCCAAACGGCGCGCCGAACATCCCGAGAGGATAGATCTGGTAGAATACCGCTTCGTAACCCCAGTTTTTCACGTTGTCTCCCATCGTAAAAACTCCTTTCATAAAATTTTGCAATACAAATACTTCATATTACGAAATAATTCTACATTATATCGGTTCTTTTTTCAATAGACAATTTTTCCAAAGAACGGATAAAATGAATTGAGAATTTCATTGAAAGGGTGCGTTATCCCAGCAGTTTCCCGAGTTCTTCCGCAAACATTGTCGGGTGTTCGGCGATCAGCAGATGCGTGCTGTTCGGAAACCTGACGGACTTGTAATCGGTGTTTATATTCTCA
Source organism: uncultured Ruminococcus sp. (assembly GCA_902773045.1). GTDB lineage: Bacteria > Bacillota > Clostridia > Oscillospirales > Acutalibacteraceae > RUG592. Next base: position 17,715 of record CACYDE010000107.1, read on the forward strand.
CAATACCATTTTTCAAGTTCGGGCGAAAATATCGAACCCGGATCGGGGTAAAAATAGCGAAAAGGAACAGTTATCTTCCCGAGAGCGTCTCTGTTGTCCTGATCTTTCATTGAATCGGCAAGACTTTTTATCACAGAGAGATCGCATTTCATCAGCCTGAGCAAAAGCTGCCTTCCAAGAATGAGCCGAGGCAGCTTCGCAAGATCGGGCGCAGCTGCGAGTATAAATTTTTTATACTGATAGTACGAGCTTTTTCTCTCGTCATTATCTCTGTCTTTCTGTGTATACTGCCCTTTATACAGACCCAGATCCCAGTTATCATCGTTCATCTGCTTAGGCGTCATATCGCACAATACGATCTGTTTGAGTCTATCGCAGCCGAAAAGCTTTACATAATTGAGGATCGTTCCTGCGCCCATAGACCACCCGACAAGCGTTATATCCTTCAGATCAAGACCGCAAATAATCTCATGAAGATCGTTTGCGAGCATCTCCATCGAAGCATGACCTTTATTCGCGGACTTGCTGCTGCCGTGACCCCTGTGATCGTAAATAATGCACCTCGCCCTGCCGCTCAAAAAAGACATCGGCTCGGAATAAATAAAATGAGAGCTTGTCCAGCCGTGCAGCATAACGACCGTATCGCTGCCGCTTCCTGTATTCTCATAGTAAAGTTTTTCTCCGCTGTTCAAATTAAAATAACTCATTGCCACAACTCCAATAAAAAAGCAAAATCCGCAGAAAAGGCGTGAAGCCCCTGCGGTTTTCGAATGAAATAAGTATAAAATTTTTACTCGTTGATCTTCGCTCTGATGATCTTCTGGGAAGCTGTCTTCACGAACTCCCTGTCTCTGAAGATCACCTTTACGATGCGCTTTGCCGGAGGGAATGTTTCGTTCACCTCATCGACCTTTGCCCGGATCTCGGCTTGAATATCATCCGACTTATAATCCGGATCGGGGTAGATCTGCGCCGTGATAATGCTGTTATCGGCATATACCACCATCTCCTTTATCGGCATGAAGAAGGAAAACTGATTCTCAAGCTCTTCGGGGGATACATTCTCACCGTTAGAAAGTATTATCAGGTTCTTCTTTCTGCCCGTAATATAGAGATAACCGTCGTCGTCTTTATAACCGAGGTCGCCCGTCATAAGCCAACCGTCGGGGGTGAGTGAATTCGCTGTTTCCTCGGGATTTTTGTAGTAGCCTTTCATAACAGACTTACTTTTCGCCCAGATCTCACCGTCAACGATCTTGACCTCGCAGCCGTTGACGATCTTACCAACAGAATCGGGCTTTGGACAATTTCGAACGCCGTTGCAGATTCTCGGAGAACATTCCGTCATACCGTATCCCTGAGCGATCTCGATGCCGAACTCCTTAAACCCGTTTACTATATCGGGGCTGAGGTATGCGCCGCCCGAATAAAGCATTTCGAAATCTTCGCCGAAAACCTTCCTGCCAATAGCTTTCTTATCCGGATCCTTTTCGGCAGCGATCTGCATTTTGTTAAGTATCGTTCCCGCGATCATCGGAACAAATGTCGCATAATTCGGCTTAAAGACATCAAGATTACGCACTATATGCATCAAAGAATCATTGATGCAAACCGTTACGCCGTTATAAAGGCTGCAAAGGATGTCGCAGGTCAAGCAGTAAACGTGGTGTATCGGAAGGACGGAAAGAAGCTTTTTTCCGCTGTAAGCTTCGTCTGTTTCACAGGTCGTGTTGTCGATCAGATTTGCGTGAGTAAGCATTACGCCCTTGCTGACTCCCGTTGTACCGGAAGTAAAAAGTATCGCGGAAACATCTTCACCGCTTATCTCCCCCTCGGGGAGCTGTCCGCTGTATTCATCTGTGATATCGCCCAAAAAAAGCATATCATCACACTTTTTTCCGAGATGAATGAAATACTTAACATTGGGGCATATTTTCCTGAACAGCGGTATATCGGAAACGTGCTTGTCATCGAGAAAAACCGCCGCGCTGTCGGAGCGCATTATCTCATCGGCAATTTTTTCAACGTTGTTGTTTGTATCTATCGGAACGGATACATTTCCGCTACACTGGATACCGAACCATGCCGTGAGGTACTCGCGCGAAGTCGTACCGATCACAGCAATGTGTACCTTTTCCGAAAAGCTCTTCTGTATCCACACGGCAACGCTGTCGCAGTCACTTTTAAACCGAGAAAAACTGACATCATGGAACTTCTTCTTTTTATACTCTCTGAGAAAAACATCCTCGCCGTAAAGCTCCGCGCTTCTGTAAACCAGATCCTTTATGGTTTTAAGCTCACTCATTTACAAGCCCTCCGAGATAGTTAAGGAATTCACCGACATTCTTGCACTTGACCGCTTCTTCCTGATCTATTTCGATGTCGAAATTATCCTCTGCGTCGCCCATCATACACATAACATCGTATGAATTAAATCCAAGATCCTCAATAAAACGTGATCCCTCGGTGATATCCTCCGGCTCAACTTCAACGTACTCGCAAATAATGGCTTTCATCTTTTCAAACATATCAGTCATATCAAACACCTCATATCAAATCACTGACCGCAGCTTAAGCCGATCAATACAGTTGATTCTGTTTTATTGCATTAACGTTCCCGAACTCCTGCGTTCGGACTTTAAGCTGCGGATAGCGCATATCAAATTACATCAAAAGTTCATATCAAACAATATCATTCAGGCAGCATCGGTCGATCAGGTCATATCAATGATCTCTTTGAGCGTCTTGTCGGGGTTTTCAATGCTGCGGAACAGAACTCTTCCGGTGAAGTAGTAAAGGAATTCGATCTGTTCGGGGGTCGCGCAGTCCTTCTGATAGCCGAAGAAGAAGTTAAGACCGCCGTCACCGGGTCTGTGCATCGCCGTTATGTACATCGGCTGAGGCTGCTTGCCGCTGCTGTACCATCTGCTTTTAAATCCGATATCCTTAAGGTACGGAACGACGCTGTTGAGCGTTGCGGGCTGGTATGTAAAATTCATGCTGTGATAGCTGCCGCCCGGCGCAACGCCGTAGCGTTCTCTTGTTTCAGCCATGTACTTAAGCGTTGAATAGTCGGCGTGGATAAACAGCTCCTCCTGAGCTTTCTTGATGATCTGCATGGATTCGAGAACGGTCGTGTCGAGGGACATTATCGTTCTGAGCGGGAAGCAGTGCATTCTCACGCCGCCGCACTTTTTGTTAAGAACGGTTGAACGTCTGCTGACGAAATCTCTGATCGTAACGTCGGTTTCCTCATCGTTAAACTTTGAAAGAACGGTTCTGATCGCATGAAGGATCACCGCGCTGACGGGGATATCGTTTTCATGCGCAAAGTCAAGGATCTTGTTCGTGGAATCGACATCAAGCTCATACGTGATCGTAGCGCCGTCGCCGTTGGAGCTTGTGAGCATACCGAATCTCTGATCCGGGTTGCCGCTTTCCTGTCTGTACTGCAAAAGCTTTTCCCTGCCTCTGTAATCCGTGTAGATCGGCTCGGGCATAGAAAGCTGCTTGTGCCAGAATTCCTCATCTCTTTTCTGCTTGCGGCTGCCCTCGTATTCGAGATCCTTCTTAACAGAATCTATGTAAGACGTCATAGGCTTAGGATACGGAAGTCCGAACAGAAGACTGCTGTAGATCTCCATTACATCTTTCGCAAAAGCAATTACGGAACCCGAATCCATACAAGCGTGATGAACGTTGAAATAATATCCGTTATAGCCATTGGGAAGAGATACAATAACAATTCGGGAAAGCTTGCCGCCAAAGGTATCAAAGGGCTGAGAAGTCCACTTCGTCAGGACTTCGGTGACCTTATCCTCCTGCCATTCGGAAAAATCGTAATACTCGAAATACTCATTGCGATACGGCTCTATATACTGCCACATCTCGCCTGTTTCGGGATCCTTCCAGATCCTCATTCTCATGGACTCGCATCTTTCGACGGCTCTGTTGAGCGCTTCGCGAAGCGCCGCTAAATTGAGCTTAGTCTGAAGATACTGACCCGTACCGATGTTGACGATCTCATGAGTCGGGCTGTAATTCAAAGTAAAAATATGAACCAGCTGCGCCGGAGTCAAAGGATAACATTCGCGAATAATGCCGCCGATATTCTTCTGCATTTTTGATCACCTTTCTGTTTTGTATCTCTTGTTTTTGGTCTTCTTGTTTATAATGCAAAGATAAATTTCGCAACATGAACATTTCATATTGCGAAATAATTATACGTTATTACCGACCGAATTTCAATTGACAAAACTGCCAAAGATACGATAGCATTATATTTTATTTTTAATACTTATCACCAGTTTCCAAGTTTTAACGAAATAAAAAAGTGAATTACTCTCAAAAAGGTGTAAAATGGTAAGTAACCACCCAAACCATTATGA